>CAXBKL010000035.1:0-30574 GCA_963976125.1 uncultured Sulfitobacter sp.
CCAATCACCCGCGCGCCCATGTTTTCAACGATGGTTTGCGCACGCTCCACCAACTGCCAGTTCTCGGCCAGCACGCCCTTGCCCAGCCACAGATTATCTTCCAACCCGACCCGCACGTTCCCGCCCGCAAGCACCGAAGCCGCGACATAGGCCATCTGATTTCGACCCAGCCCAAAGGCCGAAAAAGTCCAATCATCAGGCACGTTATTGACCATCGCCATAAAGGTATTCAGATCATCCGGCGCGCCCCAGGGCACCCCCATGCAAAGCTGCACCAATGCCGGGCTGTCCAGAACACCATCCGCAACCAATTGTTTTGCATACCATAAATGCCCGGTGTCAAAGGCTTCGATTTCCGGTTTGACGCCCAGCTCGGTCATCATCCGCCCCATCGCCGTCAACATGCCGGGCGTGTTGGTCATCACATAATCGGCCTCGGCAAAATTCATCGTGCCACAATCCAGCGTGCAGATTTCCGGCAGGCATTCCGCCACATGCTGTACCCGCTCGGACGCGCCCGCCATGTCAGTGCCCTGCTGGCTGAGCTGCATGGGGTTTTCCACATCGCCAAAGACCAGATCACCACCCATCCCGGCGGTGAGGTTCAGCACGACATCGGTGTCGCTGTCGCGGATGCGGTCGGTCACTTCACGAAACATCCGCAGGTCTCTGCTAGGCTGCCCGGTCTCGGGATCGCGCACATGGCAATGCACAATCGCCGCCCCCGCCTTCGCCGCCGCAATTGCGCTCTCGGCAATCTGCTGGGGCGACCGCGGCACAAGCGCGCTGCGGTCCTGGGTGCCGCCAGAGCCTGTGACGGCACAGGTGATAAAAACGTCGCGGTTCATGGTCAGGGGCATGATGGCATTCCTTGGTCAGTGATTCACGCCGACCATGCGACAGGACGCGCGCTGATGCCATGCCGAAAACGACACGGCATTATTTCAATATTCGGCCGTGGACTGGCCCCGTTTTCTTCAAAGAAAACGGGGCGGAGTTTTTGAAAACTCCGATCTCTTAATAGGGCAATGGATGCGCGCGGTTCACCTGATCCAGTGCCTTCATCACCTCGTCGCTCAGCGTCACGTCGCCCGCGCCAATCGCCGTATCCAACTGATCCATCGTCGTCGCCCCAAAGATCACCGACCCCATGAACGGCCGCTGGCGGCACCAAGCCAATGCCATGTGAACCGGGTGCAAATCATGCGCCTGTGCAACCGCAAGATAGGCATCCACCGCCTCAAACGCGCGGGCGGTCGTGCGCCCGCCCAGATCATTGTTGAGCGACATGCGCGAGCCTTCCGGCACGGCACCGCCCTGATATTTCCCGGTCAAAAGCCCCGTTGCTAACGGCGAAAACGCAAACATATCAATCTGTTCGTTGATGCAGGCCTCTGCCACATCGGTATCGGCCATCCGGCACATCAGTGAATATTCATTCTGTACCGACACCGGGCGCGGCCCCCCGACCCGGTCGGCCACTGCCGCCCATTGCGCCATGCCCCAGGCGCTTTCATTGCTCAGACCAAAGGCGCGGATGGTTCCGCGCGCCACCTCTTTTTGCAGTGCCCCCATCGCGTCTTCCATATGGGCGATGGTATCTGCGCGGTCCTGCCCGGACGGATCATAGCGCCAGTTCTGGCGGAACATATAGCTGCCCCGGTTGGGCCAATGGAACTGATACAGATCGATGTAGTCAGTCTTGAGCCTGCGCAGCGATCCTTCAAGGGTCGCGGCAATGGTCGCGGATGAAATCGGTGCCCCGTCCCGCACATGCGCCAGCCCGGCACCGGAATGTTTGGTCGCAAGGATCATATCCGAGCGCCGTCCGGTTTTGGCAAACCACGCCCCGATGATGTCCTCCGTGCGCCCCATTGTCTCTGCCTTGACCGGATTGACGGGATACATTTCCGCCGTGTCGACAAAGTTGATGCCCGCCGCCAGGGCATGGTCAATCTGCGCATGACCTTCATCAACGGTGTTCTGTGTGCCCCAGGTCATCGACCCCAAACACAGATCAGACACCACCAAATCGCTGCTGCCGAGTTTCTTGTTCTGCATGTTTCCATCCTCATTGTGTTGTCGGCAACCTAGCGGGCTGAAAAACGGTGTAAAGGCGCGGCGGCACTTCGAGACAGCCAGGCGCCAGACCAGCGGACGACCGGCTGACACTATGCGACGGCACTTTGTCGGATATGGGCTTGGTCGCGCGCCGAAATGGGCGTAACGCAAAAGGCATGCGATTGCTCATTTCCTTTGCCGCCCTGTTCCTCTCCGTGATCCTGCTGCAATTCGCCTCCGGTGGTGTGGGGCCGATTGACGTTTTGTCAGGCACCGTTCTGGGGTTTTCGCGTCAGGAAATCGGCCTGTTGGGCTCGGCGCATTTTCTGGGGTTCTTCATCGGCTGCTGGTGGGCACCACGCCTGATGGGTACGGTTGGGCACAGCCGCGCCTTTGCCGCCTTTACGGCAACCGGCGCGATTGGTCTTTTGGCTCATATGCTGGTGCTGGACCCGATCGCCTGGGCGGTGATGCGGGTCGCGTCCGGGCTGTGTGTGGCGGGCAGTTACACTGTCATCGAGGCCTGGCTTCAGGCCAAGGTCACCAACGAAACCAGGGGCCGCACAATGGGCGGTTACCGGGTGGTGGACATGATGGGGTCTCTGGGCGCTCAGGCCCTGGTCGGGTTTCTCGAACCCGCCAGCTATGTGTCCTACAACATCCTTGCGATCCTGTGCTGTGCCGCGCTGTTGCCGATCACCCTGACCAAGATCGAACAGCCCGAAACGCCAAGCTCCCCGCGTTTGCGCCCGATGCTGGCTGTGCGCCGCTCACCGCTGGCTGCGGCCGGTGTGGTGGTTGCCGCACTGTCAAGCGCCTCCTTCCGCATGGTTGGCCCGATCTACGGTCAGGAAGTCGGCTTGACCGCAGGGCAAATCGCCTGGTTCCTGTCAGCTTTCGTATTGGGTGGTGCGGTGGCGCAACTCCCGATGGGATGGCTGGCTGACAAATACGACAGACGCTGGGTGCTGATCTGGCTGTCGGTCGCCGCCATAATCAGCAGCGCCATCACGGTGTCGGCTGCGGGTCTGGGCACCAACAGCGTGATGATAACCGCGTTCCTTTTTGGCCTGACCACCTTTCCGATCTATTCGGTCGCCGCCGCCCATGCCCATGATTTCGCCACCAGTGATGAACGGGTCGAGTTGTCCGCCGCCCTGATGTTCTGGTTTGCCTTCGGAGCGATCTTTGCCCCCTTCGCCGCCTCGGTGCTGATCGAAACCTTTGGGCCGCCGGCGCTCTTTATCATGATCGCTCTGGGCCATGCGCTGTTGGTGGTTTTTGGCCTGACCCGGATGCGGGCGCGGCCCACGTCCAAGAAACGCACGCGCTACGTCTATGCCCCGCGCACCAGCTTTCTGGTGGGGCGGATCACCGGGCGGGGCCGGGATCGGGACCCCAAGGATTAGGGACGGGGTGGTATGGGTCAGGATGTGCTGCTAAAGCACATCGAAACCTGAGCAAAGTACGCAAACCATGACCCGACATCTGATTACTTCCGCCATCCCCTACATCAACGGCATCAAACACCTTGGCAACTTGGTGGGCTCGCAATTACCTGCGGACCTCTATGCCCGGTATCTGCGGGGTCGCGGGCAGGAGGTATTGTTTCTTTGTGCCACGGATGAACACGGCACACCTGCGGAACTCGCTGCGGCCAAGGCGGGTCAGCCGGTCGCGGAATACTGCGCCGAGATGCACAATGTGCAGGCACAGATTGCCGAAGGGTTCGGGCTTTCCTTCGATCACTTCGGGCGCTCATCGTCGCCCCAGAACCGCAGGCTGACTCAGCATTTTGCCGGGGTTCTGGCCGATCGCGGCCTGATTGAGGAAGTGACCGAAGAACAGGTCTATTCCATCGCCGACGGGCGGTTCCTGCCGGATCGCTATATCGAAGGCACCTGCCCCAATTGCGGGTTTGAGTCCGCGCGCGGCGACCAATGCGACAATTGCACAAAGCAACTTGATCCGGTCGACCTGATAAATCCCCGCAGCACCATTTCCGGTTCCACCGATCTGGAAATGCGCGAGACCAAGCATCTGTTCCTGCGCCAGAGCCTGATGAAAGACAAGCTGGACCAATGGATCAACCTCAAGGCGGACTGGCCGGTTCTGACCACGTCGATTGCGCGCAAGTGGCTGCATGACGGTGACGGACTCAAGGATCGTGGCATCACCCGCGATCTGGATTGGGGTGTCCCGGTCAAACGCGGCGATCAGGAATGGCCGGGCATGGAGGGCAAGGTGTTCTATGTCTGGTTCGATGCACCCATCGAATACATCGCCTGCGCGCAGGAATGGGTGGACGCGGGCAAGGGCGACAATTGGGAACGCTGGTGGCGCACCGACAAGGGCGCGGGCGACGTGCGCTATACCCAGTTCATGGGCAAGGATAACGTGCCGTTCCACACGCTCAGCTTTCCGGCAACGATCATGGGCAGCGAAGAGCCCTGGAAGCTGGTGGACTATATCAAATCCTTCAACTTCCTGACCTATGACGGCGGCCAGTTCAGCACCTCGCGCGGGCGCGGTGTGTTCATGGATCAGGCGCTGGAAATCCTGCCGGCGGATTACTGGCGCTGGTGGCTGCTTAGCCACGCGCCGGAAACCTCTGATTCTGAATTCACCTGGGAAAATTTCCAAAGCTCGGTGAACAAGGATCTCGCGGATGTTCTGGGCAACTTTGTCAGCCGGATCACCAAATTCTGCCGCTCGAAATTTGGCGAGGCGGTGCCGGATGCCGGCACCTATGGCCCGGCGGAACAAGCGTTGATCACGGATCTTTCTGACCGCGTAGCGCGGTATCAAACGCAAATGGATGCAATGGAAGTGCGCAAATCCGCCGCCGAATTGCGCGCAATCTGGGCAGCCGGCAACGAGTATCTGCAATCTGAAGCGCCGTGGACTGTCTTCAAGACCGACCCCGACAAGGCTGCGGCGCAAGTGCGTCTGGCGCTGAACCTGATCCCGCTTTACGCGGTGCTGTCGGCACCTTTCATCCCCACTGCCTCGGCCCGTATGCTGGAAGCGATGGGTGTTGAGGACGCGAGCTGGCCTGACGATGTCACCGCCGCGCTTGGCCGGATGGCGCCAGGGCATGAATTTGACGTCCCCGAAGTTCTGTTTGCGAAAATTAGCGATGAAGACCGCGAGGCATGGGCGGAAC
Source organism: uncultured Sulfitobacter sp. (assembly GCA_963976125.1). Classification (GTDB taxonomy): domain Bacteria; phylum Pseudomonadota; class Alphaproteobacteria; order Rhodobacterales; family Rhodobacteraceae; genus Sulfitobacter. Next base: position 5,228 of record CAXBKL010000035.1, read on the forward strand.
GGTTTGCAGGCACCCGCGATTAGAGACCGCTCGCGCCACCACATCCCTGCACGACCTTCGCAATGTCGTGCAGGTCATCAGCCAACGGAGTCGACTTGCGCCAGATCATGCCGATAGTGCGCCCCGGCTGCGCACCCGCAAAGCGCACGCAGGCCACCCGCGCGGACCGGGTTTCGACCGGAACCGCCATTTCCGGGATCATCGTCACCCCGATCCCTGCCCCCACCATCTGTACCAGCGTGGATAGGGAACTGCCGTCCAATCCGTTGCGCGGCGAGGTCGCAGGCGCATTGCAAAACGCCAACGTCTGAGCGCGAAAGCAATGCCCTTCTTCAAGCAGCAACAGGCGCAGTTTTGACAGATCCTGCGCGCTTGGCGCTGGCTCGTCCTTCTGACTTTCAGGCCGGACCAACAGGAACCTTTCGGAAAACAGCGGCACTTCGGTAAAGGTCGGCTCATCTACAGGCAGGGCAAGAATTGCAGTGTCCAGTTGCCCCTGCGCAAGCTCTTGTATCAAACGCGGGGTCAGCGTTTCGCGAATATGCAGATCTAGCCCCGGATGGCTGTCGTTCAGACGTCCGATGAGCCGGGGCAGCAGATAGGGTGCAACCGTCGGAATGACGCCGATGCGAAACCGCCCCGCCAGCCGGTCTTGGGACGCACGGGCAAAATCGGTCAATTCCTCCGTTCCGCGCAGAATATCCCGAATGCGCAGCGCAATGGCTTCTCCGAATGAGGTCAGCCGGACCTGCCGGGCCCCGCGTTCAAAGAGCGGCTGACCAAGGTTTTCTTCCAATTCCTTGATCTGCACCGACAGGGCGGGCTGCGAAATCGCGCAGACCTCGGCGGCCCGGCCAAAGTGGCGTTGTTCCGCCAGCGCTTCAAAATACCGCAGCTGCTTCAGGGTAAAGTTTGCCATAATAAAAAGTTATCATTGTAATGAGAAATTCCAACTCCAAATTACCGCTAACGCCTGTTAAAACGATTCTAAATCGCAACATCTCAAGGGAGAGAAACATGGACGGCAACGACAGCGACACAAAGGGCACCTGCCCGGTCATGCATGGCACGATCAAGAACACGACACACGACTTGCGGTCCAACAAAGATTGGTGGCCAAACCAGTTGAACCTGAAGATCCTGCACCAGAACCCGCCTGCCGGGGATCCGATGGATACGGGATTCGACTATGCCGAAGAGTTCAAAAAACTTGACCTGGATGCGCTCAAGCAAGACCTCGCGGCGCTGATGACCGACAGCCAGGACTGGTGGCCTGCTGATTACGGTCACTACGGCCCGATGTTCGTGCGCATGACATGGCATGCGGCAGGCACCTACCGGACCGGCGATGGCCGTGGCGGCGCGGGCACCGGTGCGCAACGTTTTGCGCCGCTGAATTCGTGGCCTGACAATGGCAACCTCGACAAGGCGCGCCGCCTGCTCTGGCCGATCAAGCAGAAGTACGGAAAACAGATCTCATGGGCAGACCTGTTGGTGCTGACCGGAAACGTCGCAATGGAAACCATGGGTTTCAAGACGTTTGGTTTCGGCGGTGGCCGGGCGGACATCTGGGAACCCGAAGAGGACATCTATTGGGGTGCCGAAGAGGAATGGCTTGAGGCGTCCGGCGGCGCAAACAGCCGCTACTCGGGCGAACGTGATCTGGAAAACCCGCTGGCCGCCGTTCAGATGGGCCTGATCTATGTGAACCCCGAAGGACCGGACGGGAACCCCGATCCGCTGGCCTCGGCGCGCGACATCCGCGATACATTTGGGCGCATGGCGATGAACGACGCCGAAACCGTGGCATTGACTGCCGGTGGTCACACCTTTGGCAAGGCCCACGGCGCAGGCGATCCCTCCCTTGTCGGCCCCGAGCCCGAAGCGGCCCCGATCGAGGAAATGGGTCTGGGCTGGATCAACGCCCATGAATCCGGCGTGGGCGTTCACGCGACAACCTCCGGGATCGAAGGCGCATGGACGCCGACGCCGACCACTTGGGATATGTCCTATTTCGACACACTGTTGAACAACGAATGGGAGCTGACCAAAAGCCCCGCAGGCGCACAGCAGTGGAAGCCGAAAGGCGACGCAATGGCCAACTCCGTGCCAGATGTCGCTACGGGCGAAGGTAAATTCCAGCCGATGATGACCACCGCCGATATGGCGATGAAAATGGATCCGGAATACGCCAAGATTTCAAAACATTTCCATGAGAACCCCGAAGAATTTGCCGATGCCTATGCCCGTGCATGGTTCAAGCTGACGCACCGCGACATGGGGCCAAAGGCCCGGTATCTTGGTCAGGAAGTGCCTGGCGAAGACCTGATCTGGCAAGATCCCATTCCGGCGGTCGATCATCCGCTGGTCGATGCTGCGGACATCGCGGCCCTCAAGGATCAGATCATGGCAACCGGGCTGAACACGGCTGAGCTGGTCTCGGTTGCCTGGGCCTCGGCCTCCACCTTCCGGGGATCGGACATGCGCGGTGGCGCCAATGGCGCGCGCATCCGTCTGGCTCCTCAGAAGGATTGGGAAGTCAATGAACCGGCAAAACTGGCCAAGGTTCTTGGCGCACTGGAGGGTGTTCAGAGCGCATTCAACGCATCCGCGGCGGGGGGCAAGAAAGTATCGCTGGCCGACCTGATCGTTCTGGGCGGCTGTGCCGCTGTCGAAGCGGCGGCCAGGGCGGCAGGGCATGATATTGCCGTGCCGTTCACACCCGGCCGGACCGACGCCAGCCAGGAACAGACCGACATCGAAAGTTTCGATGTGCTTGAGCCGCAGGCGGATGGATTCCGCAACTACCTCAAGGCGGAGTTCTCGGTGCCATCTGAAAAGATGCTTGTCGATCGCGCGCAGCTTCTGACCCTCACGGCCCCGGAAATGACCGTTCTGCTGGGGGGCCTTCGGGTGCTGGGGGCCAATTATGCGGGCACCCGCCACGGTGTTTTCACCAACCGCCCCGGCCAATTGACCAACGACTTCTTTGTCAACATCCTTGAGATGACCCACTCGTGGAAAGCAACGGATGACGGCGGCGACGTGTTCGAAGCGCATGATCGCGCGACCGGCAAGGTCGACATGACAGGCACGCGCGCCGACCTGATCTTTGGTTCCAACTCGCAACTGCGCGCATTGGCCGAAGTGTATGGCAGCGCCGATGCGGGCGACAAATTCCTCAGCGATTTCGTCGCGGCCTGGGACAAGGTGATGATGGCTGACCGGTTTGATCTGAAGTGATCGGCTGATCCCCGACTGAAACGCGGCGCGCCGGAGCGATCGGGCGCGCCGCAACCACACGCCAAGTGCCGTTTTCCCCTGCCTTGCCACTATCGAATTTTCGTACCCTGTGCATTCTGCGTGGCCGCCAGCCCGGAACAAACACACCTTGTTGCCACCGGGCATCCGTGGTGACACTGAAGCTGCCAGTTCCAGGAAGGACATGAGCGCGGTATTTGCAGAAGCCCTTGGTTCTAACGCCACGGCACTCAGGGAATAACCTGAAGCGCCCGATGCGGATCGGCACCCGCGCAATTGACGGTCGAGACTCTGTGTCAGGACGCCTTGGAATAATTCCCGGCCTCAACGCCCGTGTGATCGTACATATGTGCAACCAGACGCGCAAGCTGGCGTCCGTTCGAACATATCGTCAACTTGTCCTCTGTCCGCCGAATAACAGCACCGAACCGGTCACAAACCGCAATGTGGTCCGGCTCAAGCGTTTCGGTCAACAGCCCGAAGTCACGCCTAAGCCCGGACAGGTCCACTTCGAAGTCACACATGAGACTTTCGACCACGCGCGCCCGCAGCAGGTCGTCCTTGGAATGCTCATGGCCCCGAAAACCGGCAAGTGTGCCGTTCTGAATGCGCTGGATATACGCCGAGGTCGCCGACGCGTTTTGGACAAAACCTTGCTTGAACTGTGAAATCGACGATGCGCCGATCCCGATCAGCGTCTCGCAGGTGTCCACGGTGTATCCTTGGAAATTGCGGCGCAGGTGGCCGGTTTCATCTGCCGCGGCCAGGGAATCGTCGGGTTTTGCAAAATGGTCAATCCCAATGGCCCGCATGCCCGCGCCCAGAAACTTCTCCGTCGCCAATTCACTTAGCGCAAAGCGCGCCTCGGCATCCGGCAAGCTGTCGATGTCGATAAGCTGCTGGCGCTTGGACATATGCGGGACATGGGCATAGCCGAACAGGGCAATCCGGTCGGGGTCCAGTTCCAGAACCTTGTCAATGGAAGAGGCAATCATGTCGTTGGTCTGATTGGGCAGACCGTATACCAGATCGGCATTCAGCGAATGGATGCCCGCCCCGCGCAACATTTTCACGCAGGCCAGCGTCTGCTCAAAGCTTTGATGGCGGCCGATGGCCTTCTGGACGTCCGTGTCAAAGTCCTGAATGCCGATACTTGCACGGGACATGCCCGCTTCTGCCAGCGCGTCAATCTTGTCCTGACTGACCAGCGTCGGGTCGATCTCGACCGAAAATTCAAACTCATCTGCCGGGGGAATGGTATCCTTGATCGCCTGAGCAAGCCGTCTGATCCAGTCCGGCGGCAGTATCGTGGGTGTCCCACCGCCCCAATGCAGCCGCCCCATCCGCACCCCTTCGGGCAGGCGCGCTTTCAATTCGTCCAATTCCTGTTCGACATATTCCAGGTACTTCGTCACCGGATCAAGTGTCTTTGTGCCCTGTGTCCGACAGGCGCAGAACCAGCAAAGCCGCTCGCAGAACGGTATGTGAACATAGATCGAAACGGGCAACCCGGGGTCAAGTGCGGCGATGCAGCGGTTTTGGAATTCAGTGCCCTGCATCGTCGAAAATACTGTCGCTGGGGGATAGCTTGTGTAGCGTGGGATCCGCGCGTCAAAAAAGCCAAGGGCCCTGAGTTGATCGTTGTTCATAAGACTTTCGCTGTGTGAAAAGAATATCGGGTCAGAAATCCACGAGGTTCAGGCAGCGCGCGGTTCGGAGTCTTGACGCAGCCGCGCGATCCGATGGCCATTTGGGCAAAAGGCGGGGGGGTCGCTGGTTTCCCCGGTCTCGGCCAACCATTCTTCGCAGGTCTCGCTGTGGTCGCATTTGAGGCATGTCATCATTGCTGCGCGCAATTCGCACTTGGCAACGGCCGCTTCCTTACCTTGCTGAATCGCCCCGTTCCGCTGGAACATTTCCTGCATCAAGTCCAGCCGCTGACCCCAGGCTTGCAAAACCGTGGCCGTCATATCGAATAATCTCATGAGAGTTTTCCCTATCTATGCTCCGGCCTGACGCGGCATCCTTCTGCAACACCTTCGGTGGTCGGGGTCCACGCGCGCCCGAAATGGGCGTGATAAGCCCTGAGCGTAAAAAGCAGTCCGTGCTGTGTCTTTGATCTGGCGCAAATTTCTGCGGGTTTGGAACAGCATCGAATGGCGTCGCCTGAATACGGTTTCCGCCCGTATTGCGGTTGCCGCACAACACGGTGTAGGACCGACAGATGGCAAAAACGATCATATTCGACCTCGACGGAACCCTTGTGCATTCTGCGCCCGATCTTCAGGCGGCGTTGAATGCCACGCTGGGTCATCTGGGCCGCGACGCTCTCGATCTCGACAGGGTGATTTCCTTTGTCGGCAATGGTGTGGAGATGCTGGTCAAGCGCGGCCTGACGGCAACGGGAGGGTGTTCAGCCGCTCTGCTCGCTGAGGCGACCGATCTGTTCCTGCAATCCTACAGTGCAAATATGACAAACCTGACCCATCCCTACCCCGGCGTCCTTGATACGCTGAAAAGGCTGCAAACACTGGGCATCCCGCTGGGCGTCTGCACAAACAAGCCAACGGGGCCCGCGAAAGCCATCTGTGACGCTTTGGGCCTGAGCCCCTATTTCCACGTGATCGCAGGTGCGCAGCCGGACCAGCCCAAAAAACCGGACCCGGCTCCCTTGCTGACCTGCATTGCAGCGCTTGGTGGGTCACAGTCCGATGCGCTCTATGTCGGGGATAGCGAAATAGATTATCAAACGGCCCGGAATGCCCGCGTGCCTTTTCGGCTTTTTTCCGGGGGCTACCTGCATCACCCGCTCCCGGACCTGCGCACCGACGAGGTGTTTGACAACTGGCATCACAGCGCCTTGGCGTAACATCCGCACAGGCCCTTGCAGATCAGATCGTGATCTGCGCTCGATTGCCAGACCCGATGGCCTGACATAGGCTTGCCTGAGCAAAAAGGACAGCGCATGGAGCAAGGTTGTGAAGGACCACCTGACCCGGATCACAACCGAGAGCCCTGGCGCGGGTGGTCAATTGGTCAAGACATTGGGGACGGCACCCTGTCGGCCTTTTCCTCTGCCAGCGGCGCGATGAAAGCCGCGCTATCCATTCATCGCACCTTTGCAGCACAGGATACCGACCCCCGGTTGCGCGTCCGCATTGGTATTCACACCGGCGATGTGGTGCAATCGGGTGGAGAATTCCTGGGCGGTGTCGTGAACAAGACGGCCCGCGTTGCGGCCACGACGACACCGGACGAGATCCGTGTTTCCAAAGCAACGCGGGTGATGGTTGGCACCGCGCCGGAGTTTGCATTCACCGATCTGGTCCACCGATTGAAGTGGTGCTGATCGGGCCGATCCAAAATTAGACAGGAAAACGCAATGGCGCGGATGGAAATTGAATACCTCGGCAAACCGGAAATTGACGCATTGGCGCTGACCAATGACGAAATTCTGGATGCCATCGAACAGGGTCTGATTGCCGCCGGTCAAGGCAAGACAGTCATTGAACCGCGCATGCATCTGACCCCGAACCCGGACGTCGATGGCCATTTCAACGTGTTGCGCGGATATGTGGAGCCTCTGGGGTATGCGGGGGTCAAGGTTGTCGGGGATTTCTTCAACAACTACAAACGTGGACTTCCTTCAGAATTGGCGCTGCTGAACCTGTTTGATCCTGAAACCGGCGCACCCAAGGCGGTGATTGATGCCGCGGGGATCACCGACATGCGCACCGGCGCGCTCACCGCGCTGGGGGCAAAATGGCTGGGACCGAAGAATCCAAAAGTTCTCGGCCATCTTGGCGCGCGCGGCACCTCGTATTGGAATGTGCGGTTGCTGGATCATCTTTTCGATTTTGATGAAATCCGCATCCATTCGCGCCGACCCGAAAGCCGTAACGCATTTGGGGAAACCCTGCGTCGTGATCTGGGCAAGGATATTGTCGTCACCGAGGACTGGGAAAGCTGCCTCAGGGACGCCGACATCATGATCGAGGCAACCCGGCTGGTCCGGCCAACGCCGCTGTTTGATCGCTCCTGGGTCAAGAAAGGCACCCTTGTGGTGCCCTATGGCACCATGAGCACGCTGCCGCTTGATTTCGTGGACGGGTTCGACAAATTTGTGATGGATGATTTAGGGCAGATGCGCGCCGGACACCTGGGCGCGCTGCGTCCGCACATTGATGCAGGCAAGATCACCGAGGCGAGCTTTTATGCAGAAATTGGCGAAATAGCTGCGGGGCTGAAACCGGGCCGCGAGAATGACGCGGAAACCATCCTGTTCTGGCACCGGGGTATGTCGACCGGGGACATCGCGTTGGGGGCAAAGATACTGGAGAAAGCCCGCGCCATGCGGCTGACCCAAAACCTGCTCTACCGCGAGGATTGAGGCCATGCTGACCCTCACCGGATACGATCTGAATTTGCCCGATCTTCTGGACGCGGCACGCGGAACAACCTCCGTGGCCCTTGCACCTGAGGGCCTGGAACGGATGCGCCAAAGCCGGGAGGTGATCGACACCGCCATCGCAGATCAGGTGCCCGTCTACGGGGTGACAACCGGGCTTGGGGCGCGGGCAACTGAACCGCTGGATGAAACGACCTTGGCCGACTTTTCCCTGCAAACCCTGCGGGGGCGTGCCCATGCCATTGGCCCGCCAATGCCGCGTGATGTGGTTCGGGCTGCGATGATCCTGCGGGCAAACACGCTGTTGCTGGGCCATGCCGGGGCGCGCGGTGCGGTGGCGCGCCACCTTGTTGATTGCCTGAATGCGGACCTGACCCCGGTTGTTGGCGTAATTGGCTCGCTTGGCGTTGCCGACCTGATCCCGAATGCGACCCTTGGCCTTGCGTTGGTCGGGGAAGGTGAAATGACAACGGCAGACGGTCAAGCCGGCCCCAGTGGCGACGTGATGCGCACGGCAGGTATTGAGCCGCTGGCCCTTGGCCCCCGCGACGGGCTGGCTCTTGCCAACCATGCCTCGCTTGTCGCCGCCCTTTCCTGTGTCGGGCTGGGCGCTGCACAATACAGTTTTCATGCGGCCCAATCGGCGGCGGCCTTGTCGCTCCTGGCCTTCGATGCCAATCTCGCCCCGTTTACCGAGCGCCTTCTGGCGCTCCGCCCATTGCCCGGTCAGGCGCTTGCCGCCGCGACGATCCGGGATATGCTTTCGGGAAGCGCGCTTTGGAAACCGGGGCAGGCCCGCCGCCTGCAAGACCCACTTTCCTTTCGCAACATCCCACAAATTCATGGCACCGCCGACGCCGCGCTGTCCGCGCTCGACGCTCTGTTGTGGATCGAGATGAACGCCTCAAGCGACAATCCGGCGGTATTGGCAGACAGCGGTGAGGTGTTGTCCACCGGCAATTATTTTTCCGCCGAACTGGCCAATACGGTCGAAACCGTGAACCGGTCCTTTGTGCACCTCACGGTGGCGCAACTGGCGCGCATCTCAAAACACCTGAACCCTGCGTTCAGTGACCTGCCGCTATTTCTGGCTCTGCCCGAAAGCGGCTCGAACGGGTTTGCACCCCTGATGAAAACCGCCGAAGCCATCCTTGGTGCATTGCTTCATCAAGCGGCCCCCTCCCCGATCTGGCCGAGTGTAAATGCCAACGGCGTCGAGGACTGCCTGTCGGGCGCGCCCATTGCCGCAACGTCCCTGGCACAGATTGCGGCGCTGTCGGCGCAGCTCAGTGCGGTTGAATTGATTGTCGCGGCACAGGCGCTTGATTTGCGCGGGACATCGGCGGCGGACATGGGGGCCATTGCCGATCTCCACCACTGGGTCAGGGCCTGTTCCGACCCGCTGACCACCGACCGCCCCCTGGCAGCAGACGTGACCCGCATTGCCCTTGCAATATCGCAAGGCGACCTGATGGCGTAAAGAACGGTCGCAGGCAGTGCGGAACAGATTGCGGACCGCTCCCCGTATCGCCAGCCATCGCCGGTATGACGGAAATTTCATCACAATAGTGGAAATCCACCCTCGGACCCCCTATACGGATGAAACCCAGCACAGGAACCACCCCAATGAACGACCGGGCCGAAATCACCACCCGTCTGGCCAAGCGGCTCAAGGATGAACGCAAGTCAAAGGGGCTGAGCCTTGATGCCCTTGCCAAACTCTCCGGCGTCTCACGCTCCATGCTGTCCCAGATTGAACGGGGGGAATCCAGCCCGACGGTCGCAAGCCTCTGGAACCTGACCAAAGCGCTCAATGTAGATTTCTCCAGTCTGCTCGATCAGGACGCGGAACCCCTCAATGCCATCCGGGAAATCATTCCCGCCGACGCAGCGCCGGTGATCCGCAACCGGTCGGCGGGATGTGAAATTCGCATTCTCAGCCCCGCCGAAGATGTTGGCATCAGCGAAGTCTACGACATCCGGTTTGGTCCAGGTGCCGCGCTGGAAAGCACCGCACACAAGAAAGGATGCGTCGAACATCTGACAGTGCTGGACGGTATGGTCGACGTGACATCAGATGGCGAAACCGCCACGGCATCAGGTGGGGATACCGTCCGCTATGCGGCGGATGTGGAACATGCCATCCGAACGGATGGACCTGCGCGGGTGTTGTTGATCGTGCAGAATGCGTAAATCCGTTTTTACGGCGCACATCCACTATATTGACTGAATACATCAAATTGGATAATCCTCCGTTAAAATGGAGGACACCATGCCAAACCGATTCCTCGACCACGTATCCGATGTTCTGAGCAAGATCGAAGACGACGGCCTGTACAAACGCGAACGCCTGATCGTCTCGCCTCAGGGCGGTGAAATCGACGTTTTGTCAGCCGGGGATCAAACACGCAGCGTAATCAACCTGTGCGCCAACAACTACCTGGGGCTGGCGGATCACCCGCGCCTGATTGCCGCCGCCAAGGGGGCGATGGACAGCTACGGTTATGGCATGGCCAGTGTGCGGTTCATCTGTGGGACACAAGACCTGCATCGCCAACTGGAAACGGCATTGGCGCGGTTTCTGGGCAAGGATGACACAATCCTGTTTGCGGCCTGTTTTGATGCCAACGGTGGGTTGTTTGAACCGCTTTTGGGACCAGACGATGCAATCATCTCGGACAGCCTGAACCACGCGTCGATCATTGACGGCATCCGGCTGTGCAAGGCGCGGAGGTTTCGCTATGCGAACTCCGACATGGGGGATCTGGAAGCAAAGCTGAAAGAAGCCAAAGCCGCAGGCGCACGGTTCATCATGATTGCCACGGACGGTGTCTTTTCGATGGACGGGTACCTTGCAAAACTGCCCGAGATTTCCACCCTTGCACAGGAATATGGGGCAGTTGTCATGGTTGATGACTGCCACGCGACAGGTTTCATGGGCTCACACGGGGCCGGAACGCCGGACCATTTTGGCGTGGATGTGGACATTCTGACCGGAACATTGGGCAAGGCCCTGGGCGGTGCTCTTGGCGGCTATATTGCCGGACCACAGCCGGTGATAGACCTGCTGCGCCAGCGTGCGCGGCCCTATCTTTTCTCAAATTCCCTGCCCCCAGCCATTGTTGCCGCCGGTCTTGAAGCCCTGCACCTGATCGAAGAGGGCGCGGACCTGCGCGCCCGGCTTTTTGAGAATGCCGCGTATTGGCGGGCCGGGCTGACCAGATTAGGCTTTGACCTCTTGCCCGGAGAACATCCCATCATCCCGGTGATGCTGGGTGATGCCCGCATCAGCCAGAAGATGGCGGCCCGGCTTTTTGAACTGGGTGTCTATGTTGCCGGGTTTTTCTTTCCCGTGGTGCCGAACGGTCAGGCGCGTATCCGCACACAGATGAACGCGGACCTGACGCAGGATGATCTGGATCGTGCCCTGGACGCATTTGCCACGGCTGGACGTGAATTGGGGGTGATCCAATGACGACTGAAATGCAGTGCCTTGTCAAAGCCAAACCCGAAAAGGGGCTTTGGATGGAAACCCGCGCCGTACCGCAGATCGGCCCTGATGATGTGCTGATCCGGGTCAGGAAGACCGGGATATGCGGGACTGATGCGCATATCTGGAACTGGGATGCCTGGGCACAGAAAACCGTGCCTGTTGGGCTGATTACCGGCCATGAATTTGCCGGTGAAATTGTGCAACTTGGGGCCAATGTCCATGACCTGAAGATCGGTCAACGGTGTTCCGGCGAAGGCCATTTGATCGGACATCTGTCACGGCAGGTGCGCGCCGGGCGGTTTCATCTCGATCCCGAAACAAGAGGCATCGGTGTCAACGCGGACGGAGCGTTTGCCCACTATCTTGCGCTGCCCGCCTTCAACGTGGTGCCGCTGCCCGATGCGATTCCGGACGAAATCGGCGCGATCCTCGACCCGTTGGGCAATGCGGTGCATACCGCCCTGTCCTTTGATCTGATCGGCGAGGATGTGTTGATTACTGGTGCCGGACCCATCGGCATCATGGCGGCCGCCGTGGCGCAACATGTGGGTGCGCGCCATGTAGTCATCACGGACATCAATCAGGATCGGCTCGATCTGGCGGGCAAGGTGACGGATGTTGTCCCGGTCAATGTTGCGACAACCGACCTGCGCGATGTAGTGGCCCAATTGGGCATGAAACAAGGCTTTGACGTCGGCCTTGAAATGTCGGGCAATCAGGCCGCCTTTGACCAGATGGTCGAGGCTTTGGTCATGGGCGGACGTATTGCGATGTTGGGAATCCCTCCGGGCACCTCGCAGGTCGATTGGTCGCGCATCGTCTTCAAGGCGCTGACGATCAAGGGCGTGTATGGCCGCGAGATATTCGAAACCTGGTACAAGATGATCGCCATGCTGGAAGACGGCCTTGACGTCTCGCGCATCGTGACACACCGGTTTGCCGCCACCGATTTCGCACAGGGGTTCGACGCCATGCTGTCAGGCAATACCGGCAAGGTCGTGTTGGACTGGACCTGAGCGCGGATCGCCGCTCAGGTCAGAACCTGCGCGAGATCGGCAATCAGGTCTTCGGGGTCTTCCAACCCGACCGACAACCGGAACACACCGTCACCGGCAAAGGCGCGATAGCTTTCAAGCTGTGCGCCCTCAAGCCGGAATGAGGTGTCCATCAAGGCGTCGGTCCCCATCCAGAAAATCAAGCTGCGGTGATGACCCAGAGACACGGCATAATGCACGACCTTGAGCCTTTCAATCATCTGCTGCGCCATCGCCTCGCTTTGGTCGCGGTTGCCCACCTGAAAGGTAACCATACCCGACATGTTCGTCATCTGACGCTGGGCCAGTTCATATTGCGGGTGTGATTGCAGGCCGGGGTAAATGACGCGGGTGACCTTGGGCTGGGTTTCAAGCCAGGCACTGACCGCCATTGCGCCCGCTTCATGGGCTTTCATGCGCAACGGCAGTGTCGCCATGCCACGGGCAATCAGCCAGGCATTGAACGGCGACATGATCCCACCGTGGTGAATGGAGGCTTCGGTACGCATTTTGGTGATAAGCTCTTTGCTGCCCGCAACCGCGCCGCCTACGGCATCGCCGTGCCCACCGATGTATTTCGTGGCCGAATGCATCACCAGATCAATGCCCAGTTCCACATGCGACTGCCCCAAAGGCGAGGCAAAAGTGGCGTCACAGGATACCAATGCACCGGCATCATGGGCCAGTTTTGCCACCGCAGCCAGATCGGTAAGCCGCCCGATAGGGTTTACCGGGCTCTCGGTGTGGACAAGTTTTGTATTGGGGCGGATCGCGGCCGCAACGGCGGCCAGATCAGACATATCGACAGTGCTGACCTCAATCCCCCAACGCGGCAGGGTATCGCGGGCCAGCTCGGCAACCCCGGCATAAGACACATCCGAGACGATAGTATGATCGCCGGCGGATAGAAACGTCAAAAAAATCGCCGTCGCAGCGGCCATGCCGGACGCGGCACACAGACAATCCTCGGTCCCTTCCAGCGCGCTGATCTTGGCCTCAAGCGTTCGCACGTTTGGATTGGCCCAGCGAGCATACAGAAAAGGCGTGTTCTCTTCGAGGTCATGGGCAGAAAAACCCGCAACCTGATCGGTGACAAAGGTCGAGGACATATGCAGCGCAGGCGCGGAAGCCCCGGTTGTGGGATCAGGGGATTCCCCGGCGTGGATCGCGGTTGTCATGAGGCCTTTGGTCGCGTTGCGTTGTGTCATCGGGTTATCCTGTAAATTCGGGGTGGGAAATGCCCAACCGACGATGGTTGTACATGAATAGGAAGTGCCGACAACCCATCACCGAAATCGCAGGGTTTCACCCCTTGCCCCGGCCTGCTGGACGGCGGCAATCTCGTCTGCGGTCATGCCATTTCATCGGCTGATACATATCCGCGCGCCGGATCGCGCCCCCGACCTGCCGAATTGAACATCAACACTTTCCCGCGCATCAGTATCGGGCTCGTTATCGGCGCTGGGGCGCGGGATGCAGCGCAGTCAAGATGGTGTTTTCAGGGGCGGCTATTTCAAAGGGCAGAATCGATACGGCAGTGTTCGCTATCTCCGGCGCAATTTCACATTTGAGCGCGTAACAGGCATAGACCAGCGGACAGTTGATGCCTTTGGGGTCAACGGTTGACCTGCCTGCAAAATCGGACCGGATGCGGTCCCGTTCAACCGTCAGCGTTGCGTTGGTCGTCGCCTCCGCACCAGCACGGAGATGAAATTGTCTGCGAACTTCGATACAGAAAGAAGGGCGGCAAAAGGCCAATCGGCCATTCCGGGCCGTGACGGATCGTAATCCGCAGCCAAACAAGAGGAACCTGCACGTGCTTTTTGACACACCCTACCCTACCCATCGCCAAGCTGTTGTCGGGCGCAACTGTGTCGCCACCTCGCAGCCTCTTGCCGCGCAGGCCGGGGTCATGATGCTGCAACGGGGGGGAAATGCCATTGATGCAGCCCTTGCCGCTGCAATTACCCTAACGGTGGTTGAACCCACAGGTAACGGGCTGGGCAGCGACGCTTTCGCAATTGTGTGGGACGGCAGCGCCCTGCATGGTCTGAACGCGTCGGGCAGGTCCGCCAGTGCCTGGGAGCGTAGCCATCTCAACCCTGATGGCACGCTTCCTCAGCGCGGCTGGCAGAGCGTGACAACGCCGGGTGCCGTTTCTGCATGGGTGAGCCTGTCCGAACGGTTCGGCGCGCTGCCATTCGAGGCGCTGTTTGAACCTGCGATCGGCCATGCCCGCGACGGCTTCCCGGTCTCCCCCATCATCGCCCGCCTTTGGGGAATTGCGGCGGATACCCTGCGCGACCAACCAGGATTTGCCGATTACTTTCTGCCCGGCGGCCGCGCCCCGCAGGCGGGGGAATCCTACCGCAACCCGGATCAGGCGCGCAGCTTGCAGGCGATTGCTGAAACGAAGGGAGAGGCGTTCTATCGCGGCCCGCTGGCCGACGCCATCGCCGCAGACGCCGCGCGGCACGGTTCCCCGCTCAGCCTGCAAGATCTGGCGGAGCATCGCTCAGAGTGGTGCGGCACCCTGTCCCAATCCTATGCGGGCACGACATTGCACGAAATTCCGCCCAATGGTCAGGGGATTGCCGCGTTGATCGCGCTGGGGCTGCTTGAGCACCACGATCTGGCCTCGCATCATCCAGATAGCCCTGAAGCTCTGCATTTGCAGATTGAAGCCATCAAGTTGGGCATGGCCGACGCTGACGCCTTTGTCGCGGACCCTGCACATATGGGTGTGGCCCCGGATGCCCTGCTGGATCCGGCCTATCTACGCGCCCGCGCAGGTTTGATTGATCCATCGCGGGCCGAAGCGGCGGCGGCCGGCGCGCCAAGACACGGCGGCACCGTCTACATCACCGCAGCGGACGCCGCCGGGCGCATGGTGTCATTGATCCAGTCGAACTACATGGGGTTCGGTTCTGGGGTGGTGGTGCCTGGAACCGGAATTTCAATGCAGAACCGGGGTGCCGGATTCGTCACCACACCGGGCCACGCCAATGAAGTCGGCCCTGGCAAGCGGCCTTTCCACACCATCATCCCCGGATTCGTCATGAAAGATGGCCGACCCGAGATGAGCTTTGGGGTGATGGGCGGGCCAATGCAGGCGCAGGGGCATGTGCAGATGATGACGCGCATGATGTTGCATGACCAATCTCCACAGGCGGCAAGCGATGCACCGCGCTGGCGATTTGTTCAGGGCCGCGAGGTGGCGGTTGAAAGCACGCTGCCCGAGGCCACCGTCGCCGCCCTGAGCGAGATGGGGCATCAGATCGTGCGCGAGGCCCCGGATAACAGCTTTGGATTTGGCGGCGCACAGCTTGTCCGGCGGCTGGGGGACGGATATGTCGGCGGGTCGGATCACCGGAAGGATGGTCTTGCTGCCGTCTATTGACGGCGCTTCCGAAATGCCCCCCGCTGTGACAGGGATGCATGTCATCGTGATTTCATTTTGAATGAGAATAGTTCGCAATTTCCTTGACAGCTTCAGTTGCGAGTGATTTGCATTTACAGTGGCCAAAACCGGGCACATCGGGGAGCAACCAACTTTGAAACGGACGTTCACATACGTTTTGGGTGCCGTTTTGGCACCCCTGATCGCAACTGCCGCAATGGCACAGGACAAGATGAAAGTGGTCACAACCTTTACGGTGTTGGCCGACATGACCGCAAATGTTGCCGGCGACGCCGCAGAGGTGGTGTCCGTTACCAAACCGGGGGCGGAAATCCACGGATACGAGCCAACGCCGCAAGACATCGTGCGCGCCTATGACGCCGATCTGATCCTGTGGAACCTGCGCGATGTACCTTCCGCGACCCTGACTGACGGCATTGACCCGATTTCGGTCACCAAGGGCAGCTATGAGGGAAAACCGAATCCCCATGCCTGGATGGGGTTAGATAATGCGTTGATATATATTGATAATATAGAAAAAACGCTGATCAAGCATGACCCTGAAAACGCGGCCGTTTATGCGGCCAATGCCGCCGCTTACAAGGACCGCCTACGCGCTACACTGGAACCATTGCGCGCGGCCATTGCCGAAATCCCCGTTGAACGGCGCTGGCTGGTCACCTGCGAAGGCGCGTTCAGCTATCTGGCACGGGATTTTGGCATGCAGGAATTGTACCTGTGGCCGATGAACGCCGATCAGGTCGGCACGCCGCAACAGGTGCGTAGCGTCATTGACGGTGTCCGCGCCCACAACATTCCGGTCGTGTTTTGTGAAAGCACGGTCAATACCTCCCCTGCCAAACAGGTCGCGCGGGAAACCGGCGTTGCCTATGGGGGTGTCCTCTATGTCGATTCGCTAAGCGGACCTGACGGGCCGGTACCAACCTATCTGGACCTGCTCAGAGTGACCTCTGAAACGGTAGTCACCGGGCTGATGTCGGCCAAGAACTAGAGAATTTGTGCCTGAGCCGGCCCCTTATGGGCAACGGACGGGGCCACAAGAAAGGGAAGTACCATGCCGAAAGATCACGCACAGCCAGTTACCGGGCAAACCACCGGCATAGCGGCACATGATGTCACGGTCACCTACCGAAACGGCCACACAGCGCTTTGGAATGCCAGTTTCGAGATCCCGCGTGGCACGGTCACGGCCCTGGTCGGGGTGAACGGCGCGGGCAAATCCACCCTTTTCAAGGCAATCATGGGGTTTGTGCCGGCCGCAAAAGGCGAGATCACAATCCTTGGCAAATCCGTCCGCGAGGCCCTGTCACAGAACCTTGTCGCCTATGTGCCGCAGTCCGAAGAGGTTGATTGGGATTTCCCCGTCCTTGTCGAAGATGTCGTGATGATGGGGCGCTATGGGCATATGGGGTTCCTGCGCCGTGCCGGTGCGGCGGATCACGCAGCGGTTGATCTGGCCTTGTCGCGGGTGAACATGCAGGATTTCCGCCATCGCCAGATCGGAGAGTTGTCCGGAGGCCAGCGTAAACGTGTATTTCTGGCCCGCGCCCTGGCGCAGGACGGTCAGGTGATCCTGCTGGACGAGCCGTTTACCGGCGTGGATGTCAAGACTGAAGAACAGATCGTCGCCTTGCTCCGGGAACTGCGTGACGAAGGCCGCGTGATGCTGGTTTCAACCCACAACCTGGGGTCCGTGCCCGAATTTTGCGACCGTACGGTTCTGGTGAAAGGCACGGTGTTGAGCTACGGGCCAACCGAAGCAACATTTACCCGCGAAAACCTTGAACGGGCCTTTGGCGGCGTTCTGCGCCACTTCACCCTTGGCGGCGCTGCGTTGCATGATGACGAGGACGCGCGCGAGATCACGATCTTTACCGATGATGAGCGCCCCTTTGTGCAATACGGCGAAAAAACCCAACGCACGGAGCGCAAATGATGCTGGCAACTCTGCTGGAGCCGTTCAGTTACGGCTACATGACAAATGCGATGTGGGTGTCGGCCCTTGTTGGTGGGGTATGTGCGTTCCTGTCGGCCTACCTGATGCTCAAGGGATGGTCTTTGATCGGCGACGCCCTGTCTCACTCCGTCGTTCCGGGGGTTGCGGGGGCATATATCCTGGGCCTGCCCTTTGCGCTTGGTGCCTTCATCGCCGGCGGGTTGGCTGCCGGGGCCATGCTGTTCCTGACAGAACGATCAGGATTGAAGGTCGATGTAATCATTGGGCTGATCTTTACGTCATTCTTTGGGCTGGGCCTGTTCATCGTGTCAATCAGCCCGATGTCGGTGTCGATCCAGACCATTACCATGGGCAACATCCTTGCAATCACCCCGCAGGACACCCTGCAACTTGCCCTTATCGGGTTTGTTTCACTGGCCGTTCTGACCGCGAAATGGAAAGACCTGATGGTCACGTTCTTTGACGAAAACCACGCCCGCGCCATCGGCCTGCGACCCGGATTGCTCAAGGCGATCTTCTTTGTGCTGTTGTCAGCCTGCGTCGTCGCGGCGATGCAGACGGTGGGGGCTTTCTTGGTGATCGCCATGGTGGTGACACCCGGCGCAACCGCCTATTTGTTTTGTGATCGGTTTCCCCGGCTGATCCTGACCTCCATTGCCATCGGAACCGTCACCAGCTTTGTCGGGGCCTACGCCAGCTATTTTCTGGATGGGGCGACCGGCGGCATCATCGTTTCCCTGCAAACGGTGATCTTCCTGCTGGCCTTTGTCTTTGCCCCCAAACATGGCCTACTTGCAGCCCGCCGCAAGGCGCATGCGGCCCTGCGGCGCGGCCCCCCTTCCGAAATGACAGGAGAGGTTTGATGGACATCGACACGCTGCTTTTGCCCTTCCGCTTCGGGTTCATGCAAAACGCTTTTTACATCTCGGTTCTGGTGTCTGTTCCGACCGCGTTGCTATCATGCTTTCTGGTGGTCAAGGGCTGGGCGCTGATGGGTGACGCGGTCAGCCACGCAGTTTTGCCGGGCATCGTGCTAGCCTACATCTTTGGTCTGCCGCTGATCCTTGGGGCCTTTGCCGCTGGCATGACATGCGCCGTCGCGACCGGGTATATGACGGATAACAGCCGCATCAAACAGGACACCGTCATGGGTGTGGTGTTTTCCGGAATGTTCGGGCTAGGCATCGTTCTTTATGTGTCGATCGAGACAAACGCGCACCTCGATCATATCCTCTTTGGCAACATGCTGGGCGTGGAAACGCACGAATTGTGGACCGCAGGCATCATATCGGCTGTGGTGGGCACCCTGCTCGCCCTGAAGTGGCGCGACTGGCTCTTGCACAGTTTCGATCCGGCACAGGCGCAGGCATCCGGGCTGCGGGTCGGCTGGCTACATTATGGCATGCTTGCCGCCCTGTCGTTGACAATCGTGGCCACCCTGTCAGCGGTGGGCCTGATCCTTGCCATTGGTCTGCTGATTGCGCCGGGAGCGATTGCCTTCCTTCTGGCGCGAAAGTTCTCAACCATGCTTTGGCTATCGGTCGTGATCTGCATGGCTTCGATGTTGGTCGGAACGTACCTGAGCTTCTTTATCGACAGCGCGCCAGCCCCGACCATTGTTCTGATCCTGACGGCGGTCTTTATCGTCGCATTTGTCCGGCGACAGATCATCGCACGCGCCCATGCGGCGTCGCCCGCAAAAGATCCCAGAACAATTTGAGGGCCGCGCCGGCACGGGTGCGGTAAATCTGACTGTTTTGATAAGTATTATTGACGCGGGCTGAATTTATGGTACCTGAGTATTTAAGTAAGTTAATAGACTCGGAGATCAAAATGCCTTTCAAGAAATCCCTATTCGCGGCCCTTGCCGCCTCAACCGTCCTTGCCGGCACCGTTCAGGCCCTGGCCAGTGAGCTGAACCTCTATTCCTCGCGCCACTATGACACCGACGAAAGGCTGTATTCGGATTTCACCGATGCCACGGGCATCACAATCAACCGCATCGAAGGCAAGGCCGATGAACTGATTGCCCGCATGCAGGCAGAAGGCGCAAATTCGCCTGCTGACATTCTATTGACGGTTGATACCTCGCGGCTGGAACGGGCCAAGAATGTCGGGGTTCTTCAATCTATCGACAGCGCAGTGCTGGAAGATAAAATTCCCGCGAACCTGCAAGACAGCGACAACCAATGGTTCGGGTTCTCCCAACGCGCCCGGATCATCTTTTACGACAAGGCCGAGGTGGCAAATCCGCCGGTGGATTATCTCTCCCTTGCCGATCCCAAATACAAGGGCATGGTTTGCCACCGGTCCTCGTCCAATGTCTACAGTCAGACCCTGCTTGCCTCGATCATCGAAAACCACGGTGTCGAAACCGCAAAGGCATGGGCGGCGGGCATGGTGGATAATTTTGCCCGTGATCCTGAAGGCGGGGACACTGACCAATTGCGTGGCATCGTGTCCGGGCAATGCGATATTTCGGTCGCGAATACCTACTATTTCGCCCGCGCGCTGCGGCGCGACGTCAAGGGGTTGAGCGCTGACATCGACATGATCGGCTGGATTTTCCCCGCGCAGGATGCGGAAGGCGCACATATGAATCTGTCCGGTGCCGGCGTGGCCGCCAACGCGCCCAACCGCGACAATGCAATTGCCTTTCTGGAATACCTCGCCTCCGATCAGGCACAGCAGTATTTCTCGGCAGGCAATGATGAGTTCCCTGCCGTACCCGGCGTCGCGCTGAGCGAAAGCGTCGGCAAGCTGGGAGCGTTCAAAGCGGACGCTGTTGATCTGTCAAAGGTTGCCAAGAACGTCTCCGAAGCGCAAAAAATATTCAACGAAGTGGGGTGGAAGTAACCCATACCGCCACGATCAGCAGCCCCGGCCTTTGGTCCAGGCTGCTTGAAGTGGCCGGGTCGGCCCGGCCCTCAAACCCGCCCCAATCGCTTGTCCCGTTCGGCCAGTGCGGGATCGCGGTCTGCCGGATCACCGTAGCCGCCGCCACCGGGCGTGCGCACCCGCACACGGTCGCCGGCCCTGAGCGGTATGTCCTGCTCTTTCGACAGATGTTCGGGGATGTACTTGACCCCATCGCGCCAAACCTCAACCTCGTTCACGGCACCGTCCGCCCCCCCCAGCGCGCCCTGCGGGCCAAACCGGCCATGATCCATCACAAAGCTCGCCCGCGCGTCGCCGCGCCGCAGTTCAACCTCATAATCCAGACCCAGCCCGCCGCGATGTTTTCCCGCGCCTCCTGACCCCTCGCGCAGGGCATAGCGGTGATAGAGCACCGGGAAATTCTGCTCCATGATCTCAACCGGCGGTGCCTTGGAAATGCCGATGGTCGAACATCCGTTGGCCAGCCCGTCATGATCCGCATTCCCGCCATAGCCGCCGCCGGACAGTTGATACATCACAAAGTCGCGCCCGGTTTCCGGGTCATGACCGCCCAGCGCAAAATTTCCGCTGGTGCCTGCGGGGGCCGCCGTGACCCGATCCGGCAGCGCACCCACCAAAGCGGCAAATACCGCCTCTGCGATACGCTGCGATACCTCTGCTGCACAGCCCGACACCGGACGCGGGTAATGGGCGTCAAGGAAGGTGTCGACCGGACGCACAACCTCCAACGGCGCAAAAGCGCCTGCACTGATCGGGACTTCAGGGAATATGTGACGCATGGCGAGGTAGACCGACGACAGCGTTGTTGCCAAAACCGAATTCATCGGGCCGCTGCAAGGCGGGCTGCTTCCGGCAAAATCAAAGCGCAGATGACCTGGTGTTTTCTGGATTGTCAGCCTGATTTCCAGCGGTTCATTGACCACGCCGTCGCTGTCGATCCACGCCGAAGAAGTATAGGTGCCTTCTTCGATTTCATCAATCAGGGTCCGCATCTGCGCCTCGGCGCGCAGTTTTAGCTCGGCGATTGCCGCGCGGACTACATCATCACCATATCGGTCTAGCAGTGCATTCAGACGTTCCTCGCCCACCATCAACGCTGCCGCCTGCGCCTTCACATCACCGATGCGCTGATCGGCCACCCGGATGTTGGAACAGATGATGGCGTAGATTTCCGTATCCATCACCCCTTCCTTGAAAAGCCTCACCGGGGGCAGCCGCAAACCCTCCTGTTCCACCGATGTCGCAGAGGCGGAAAAACCGCCCGGCACCGCACCGCCCGTATCGGGCCAATGCCCGGTATTGGACAACCAACAGAAAATCTCGCCGCGTCGATAGAAGGGGCGGGCAAAACGGACATCCATCAAATGGGTGCCGCCCAGATAGGGGTCGTTTACGATGTAGATGTCGTCTGGTTTAGGTGCGGCAACCGTTCCGGCGGCAATCATCTCGACCAGCGTTCTGGTGGAATATTGCATCGTGCCGACAAACACCGGCAACCCCCCCGCCCCCTGCGCAATCAGCGCCCCGTCGTCGGCGGCATAAATGCCGTCGGACCGATCGTTGGCCTCGGCAATGACAGGGGAGAACGCGGCGCGGGAAAAGCTCAGGTCCATTTCGTCACAGACCTGTTGCAGGCCCGCCTGAATGACCGAGAGCGTGATGGGATCTATGGTCATATTTCGGCTCCGATATGGATTGTCAGATTGCCATCGACTCCTCCCACCACGCGGTCCCCCGGCGGTATCAAAATTGTGCAATCAAGCTGCTCGATCAGTGCCGGACCATCAATCACAACGTCAACGGGCAGCTGATCGCGCCAGTAAACCGGCGTGTCGCGCACCGACCCGTCAAAGGTGACGGCGCGCTGCCCCGTTGCAATGGCGGTGGCACCTTTTCCCGCAGGATCAATCAGTTGTTCCAGATCGACGGGGTCGCAGACACCAATGACCGAACAGTTCGCATTCACAATCCGCGCCTTGATTTCCGGCAATTCAACCTTGAACCGGTTCCAATAGACACGTTCGAACCGGTCGCGCAGTTCCTGCGCAGAGGGTTCGCCACTGTCCAGATGCACCCGAACAACATGGCTTTGCCCCTGAAACTGCATGTCCACGCTGAAACTTCGCTGCACGTCACGCACGGCAACGGATTCGCGGGCCAGCGCCTCCTGCCCGGCCGCAACCTGCGCGTCAAACGCCGCATGCAGGCTCTTGATGTCCAGATCGTCGAGGGGCTGGTTGATGGTCTGCACAAAATCGTGGCGCAGATCGGCCACGGCACATCCCAGCGCGTTGGTTATACCGGGTCGGGCCGGGATCAGGACACGCGGCACACCCAGTTCCCGCGCCAGCGCCGCCGCATGCAGCGGACCCGCCCCGCCAAAGGCAAACAGAGCAAAATCGCGCGGATCAGCCCCCAGGGACAAAGACACCATTCGGATCGCTCCTGCCATCTTGGCATTGGCCAGACGGATCACAGCTTCGGCTGCCTGCACCGCATCCAGCCCCAGCGCCGCGCCCAATTCACGGTCAAACACCGCTGCAATGTCCGTCACGCCTACGCCACCTGCGACCGCGTTCAGTTTCCTGGTGTTCAACCTGCCCAGCAGCATGTTGGCATCCGAAATCGTCGGGTGGCGCCCCCCCTTGCCATAACAGATCGGACCGGGGTCGGCACCAGCACTTTGCGGGCCTACTTCCAGCAACCCCGCAGAGTTGACTGACGCGATCGACCCGCCCCCCGCCCCGACGGTGCGCACATCGACCATCGGCACATGGATCGGCATGGCATATTCCACCTCGATCTCGTTGGACACAGGCGGTGTGCCATTGCGGATCAGGGCCACATCGGTCGATGTGCCGCCCATGTCGTAGGTCAGCAGATTCTGCTCGCCGGCGCGCCTGCCGGTATAGGCCGCCGCCATCACCCCGGAGGCGGGTCCGGACATCACCGTCTTGGCCGCCTCGCGCGCCACCAGCCGTGAGCTGACCATGCCGCCATTGCCGTTCATCACCAGCACGTCACCGCGATAGCCCTTGTCGGCCAACTCATCGCGCAGACGGGTCACGTAACGCTCCAACAGCGGCTGAACCGAGGCGTTGACCGCGGCCGTCACCCCGCGTTCAAATTCGCGCGATTCCGACAGCAACGCATGGCCCATAGTGATATAGGAGTTCGGCCATATCTGACCTGCGATCTCTGCCGCGCGCTGTTCATGGGCCGGATTGGCGTAGGCATGCAGGAAATGAATGACCAGCGCCTCGCAGCCTGCCTCCTTGAGCCGCTCGACGGCTGCGCGCACGGCATCCTCATCCAGCGGCGCGATCACCGCACCCCTCGCGTCCATCCGCTCAGGCACTTCAAGGCGCAGGTCGCGGGGAATGATCGGGGTGAATTCGCCCTTCATGCCATAGGGATGTGGCCGGGTCCGGCGGCCCAGTTCCAGCACATCCCTGAAACCCGCCGTCGTTATCATCCCGGTCCGAGCCAGCTTGCGTTCAAGAACGGCGTTGGTGGTTGTTGTCGTCCCGTGCACGATCAGATCAACGGCGTCCAGATCGACCTCGGCATCCGCAAGAGCGGCAAGAACGCCAAAGGCCTGATTGTCCAGCGTCGTCGGCGTCTTGGCGATTCGCATCGCGCCGGATGCCGCCACCATCACCAGATCGGTAAACGTCCCGCCAACATCCACGCCGATAATTCCGTTTGGTCCCACAGGCACACTCCGCCGCAACTTGTTTGCATACAAGTAAAGCGTCAGGACGCGCCGCGCGTCAACGGCTGGCGGCAATTTGATCCGATTGCGTGCAATCGGCCTGTCCGTCCGTTGTGCCCCTCTTAGATCAATTGCGCCGTTTCCAACCCACTGCCTGCGGCACCACAGCCGTTTCCAAACCACGGCCCCCGGTCTATTCTGGCGGCATGAAGCCCTGTATTTCGATAGTCTTGCTGGCCGTGGTCATGCTGTTGCCCCGGATGGCATCCGCCCATGTGTCCGAGCAGGGTCTGGCCCTGCTGCTGCCAACCGGGGCCTATATAATCGCAGGGGTCAGTGCGGTTGGCTTGACCGTCATGGCCCTTTTTACCGTCACCGGGGATGGCGTACGCAGGCTGTTTGCCCATCGCCGGCTTGTGGCGCGCGATTTTGCAAAGCTCCAGAGAGTGACCAGCAGTGCATCCACCCTTTTGCTCGCGCTCATTCTGTATGTTGGGTTCACAGGAACGCGGGATCCGCTATCCAATCTGATGCCCCTCAGCTTTTGGACCGTGGGCTGGGTCGCGCTGGTCAGCCTCACGGCTTTGTTTGGCAACCTGTGGCACTGGCTTAACCCCTGGACCGGTCTTTACAGTTTGTTGCCTGCGTTACAGCCACGGCTGAGCCTGCCCAAGTTCCTTGGGGTCTGGCCAGCATGTCTTTTGCTGATCGGTTTTGGCGGTTTCCTGCTGGCTGACATTGCGCCGGATGACCCGGCCCGGTTGGCCCGGTTTGTTGCGTTCTATTGGGGGCTGACCTTTGCGGGTCTGGTTTTGTGTGGTCCGTCGTGGATGGCACAGGTGGAAATGGGTCATGTCCTGTTCACGTCACTGTCGCGGCTGGGTGCGGTGCGCCTGCGGGTGCCCGCCGGGATCGGCGGACCCGGCTGGCAGGTAATTGCCCGACCAGCGCCCCGTGCTGCTGGCGTTTTTGCGCTGATCCTGCTGGCAGTGGGCAGTTTCGACGGGATCAACGAAACCTTCTGGTGGCTGGCTCAAATCGGGATCAACCCGCTGGAGTTTCCCGGACGGTCGGCCGTTGTCTTGCCAACGCTCCTGGGTCTTGGTGGCACCATTGTCGCGCTTGCGGCCCTGTTCGGGGCGGTCGTCTGGCTTGGCCTG
>CAXBKL010000036.1:0-29874 GCA_963976125.1 uncultured Sulfitobacter sp.
TTCATCCCGACGCATCGGCAAGTCCGGAAGACTTGCAGGCCCATTGCCACGGGTTGATTGCAGGCTACAAATGTCCCCGCACCATCGAATACCGGACTGATCCCTTTCCGCTGTCAGGGGCCAACAAGGTGCTGAAAACCGAATTGCGCAAATCCTATTGGGAAGGACAGGAGCGCCAGATTTCCTGATGTCTGGGCATGCCGACCTGGCGTGATCCCGCATCGGCGCATCCTGTGCGCATTACCAGGCGTCAGGATACCGCCCGCCTGGGGTTGGTGCCGCCGCTGCCTCAAAGACGCGGTGCAGGATCGCCCGTGTATCGGCAGGGTCAATCACCGCATCGAACTCCAGAAAACTGGCAGCGTTCAGCGCCTTGCCCCGCTCCATCAACTCGCCCACCAGCCGTCGATATTCGACCTCGCGCGCGGCCGGATCGGCAATTGCGGCCAGATGGTCGCGGTGGCCAAGGCGCACCGCCCCTTCGATGCCCATCGCACCAATCTCTCCGGTCGGCCAGGCGCAGCAATAGTCGGGCCGGTCAAAACCGCCACCGGCCATGGCCATTGCCCCCAGACCATACCCCTTGCGCAGGATCACCGTCGCCATCGGCTGTCCGAAATGGGCCCCGGCCAGAAACAGCCGGGACACGTGGGCAACCTGGCCGGTCTGCTCGACCTGCGGACCAACCATGAACCCCGGCGTGTCGCATAGCGACACAAGCGGAACCCCCCAGGCATCGCACAGCTGCACAAACCGCGCCCCCTTGTCCGCTGCAGCGGCATCAATGGCCCCGCCAAGATGCAGCGGGTTGTTGGCCAGAAGGCCAATCGCGCGCCCCTTGATCCGGGCAAAGCCGGTGATCATGCCAATCCCAAAGCCACGGCGCAGCTCAATAAACGTATCGGGGTCCACCAACGCATCCACAACACCGCGCAGATCATAGGCGCGGGTTCGGTCAACAGGGATGACGCCGCGCAGTTTTTCGTTGTCGACCTCGCCCGCAGTGGTGGCAACCGGCAAGGACAACAGCGCCTGCGCCGACGCCACCGCTTCAGCCTCATCAGCGGTCAGCAAATCAATGACCCCGGTCTTGATCTGCACATCCGACGGCCCGATGTCCGTTGCCGCCACAACCCCAAGGCCACCCCCTTCGATCATCGCGGGACCGCCCATGCCGATCCAGCTGTCGGTGATGGCGATGCGCACATCACACACCCCAAACAACGCGGCATTGCCTGCAAAACAATAGCCTGCGGCAATCCCGATCTTGGCCCCCCGGTGGGTGGCAAAATGCCGGAAAGACGTGGTATTCAGACCCGCAGCCAGCAGGTCGGCAACATCATAGTCATTGGGCCGCCCCCCACCCCCTTCGGCAAACAGGACAATGGGCAGGTTGTCGCGGCCAGCGACCTCGATCAACCGGTCCATCTTGTTGTGGTGATGGTACCCCTGCGTCCCCGCAAGGACTGTAAAATCCACCGCCATCGCCGCCACATTGCGGCCCCGCACGGTGCCAATCCCGCATATGATGCCATCTGCGGGGGTCTGCGCCTGCAAGGTCTGCAAATCGCGCCGGGACCGCTGGGCGGCGACGGCAAACGCGCCGTATTCGACAAAGGATCCGCGATCAAAAAGGTCGTTGATGTTCTCGCGCGCCGTGCGCAGGCCCTTGGCGTGCCGTTTCTTTACAGCGTCAGGGCGCGCGGCATCTTGCAGTAGCGCCATGCGGCTTTGGTATTCCGACATGTCGGAGCGTTCCGTGGCTGCCGCTGCCACATGAACACCGCTGATTTCGGCAGGGGTCACCGTGACAAGCGGCTCACCGCCGTGCAGCTCATCTCCCACTGCGCAGTGAATGGTGCTGACCAACCCATCATGCGGCGCGCGGATTTCATGGTGCATTTTCATCAGCTCCGTCACAAGCAGCACCGCGCCTTCGCGCACCTCTGCTCCCGATGTGGCGCGAATTTCGGCCACGACTGCCGCGCTTTCGGCTTTGATAATCGTCATCTGGTATCCATCTGCTCGGACAAGGGTTTGGGCAACAGTGCCGCATGAAGGGCAGCGCGCCAATGGCTTTCCTCACGGCACGGGGAATTCGCGCCCTCCCATGACCTGACGAACCGGAATCCGCCGAGGGGCGGCCAGAACCCAAATCTCCTGCCGCATCACCATCGCAGTGACAAACTACGCCACGCCGCCTTGGTTCCAGCCGCGACCCCGGCTGCCAAACATCTCGTACCCGGTGTCTGTCACGGCCACGGTATCTTCAAGCTTGATGAACCCTCGGGTGGGGTGCAGCATGTGCGTTTCAATCGACAGAACCATGCCGGCCCTCAGCGGCCTGTCTGCATCTCGCCCCTCGTAGGCCACCGGATGATTGGTCAGCAGAAACGGCGCCTCATGGCTGACCAGACCCATGCCATGTCCGAAGAAATCAGTGTATTGCCGGTTGGGCTGGCGGGCCAGGGCGGCCTGCCCTGCGGCAATGGCAGCAGCCCCCGGTGCGCCTGCCCTGATTTCGGCAAAGGCGGCTTGCTGGATTTCTTCAATTTCACCCAACAGATCGACAAGCTGCGCGTCCGGCTCACCCAGAATGCCCATGCGGCATATATCCCCGATATACCCTTGCAGATTGCCACCGGAATCGAGCGACACGATCTCTCCCTCGGCCCAGGCCTGATCTGATCCGGCGCGGTTGTGGCCGGACCCCATTGCGATCAGGCAATAGTCAAATGTCAGCCCCCTGTTGGTTTCTTCGCGGCGCAGATGTTCGATCATCTCGTTTTTTGTCGTACCAACCCCGGACGCCGCCATCGTGGCCTGCATGGAATCAGTGATGCGTTCGGACGCCTCGCGCAACAGCGCGCGTTCCGCGGGAGATTTCACCGCCCGCAGGTTTTCCATTACCGGCGTTGCATCCACGAAGGCGGCATTTGGCAATGCGTCTTTGAGTACCCGATGCGTGTCCGACGGCACAAACGGCGGCTCGATCCCGATACGGCCGACGGGAACTCCGCAGTCGTTGAGGTGTTTGATGGCCTGCTTGATGCTGTCGACGCTGCCCCATGACATCGGATAGAAATACGGCACCCAGAATGGCGTATTGTCGTGTTCGCCGCGTTCCATCGTGTTGCCGACATAGGCCGCCTTGTCCTTGTTCCCCCGGACATAGACAAAAACCGGCAGATACCGACCATGCCCGATGGCATCCATCGCCGAGAAAAAGATGAACCGATAGCCGCCCAGCATATATTGCACGTTGTGTTTGGAGGTCACCAGAAGCACATCCAGGCCCGCGTTTTCCATCAGCGTGTCGAGATGGTCAAAATCATAGCTCAAATCGGTCATGTCAGGTTTCTTTCACCTCGTTGGCTGGGATCAGATGGAAATCCGGTGCCTCCCGCAATATCTTTTCAGGGCCCGTCGGGGCATAAACCACAAAGATCTCCATCGGGCCGGTCCCGGTGTTGCGGGTCGCGTGATAGCGGCTTTCGGGGATGAAAATCGTGCAACCGGGGCCGACTTGCCGCACGTCTGGCCTGCCGTTACCATCCTCCACCATCTGTTCACCCTGCCCCCTGATGATAAAGATGATCTCCTCCGATCCGGGGTGATTGTGCCGGCTGTGTCCCTGCCCTGGCGGGACAAAAACCACCCCCGCCGAGAAGTGCGCCGCACCATTCACTTCGGGCGCGCAGGTCAGCGCGAGCCGCCCCCAGTCGAAACCGAAATTGTCCACGTCCTGGGGATAGACAAAGTGCTTGTCCATTGCCTTCATTTCATTCATCCTTTGCGTTGGTTTTCATATCCATACCCTTGAACCGCCTGATCTGATCCCGAATGGCAACTTCGGTCGGCAGCCGCTCGGCGCTGCTGGCTCCGTAAAAACCATGACAACGATCACAGTTTTGCAGCACATAGGCCGCGTCGTCGGGCATTGCGATCGGGCCACCGTGGCAGATCACGATCACCTCTTCACACACCTCTCGGGCCGCCGCCGCGATGGCGTCGATCTCGGCCACACAGTCGTCAAGGCTCTTGGCCGAGGTCGCCCCGATGCTGCCGCCGGTGGTGACCCCCATATGGGCGACAACAACATCCGCACCCGCGCGGGTCATCGCGGCCGCTTCATCCGGGTTGAACACATAGGGCGTGGTCAGCAGGTCAAGCGCATGGGCCTGGGCGATCATGTCCACCTCAAGCCCGAACCCCATGCCAGTTTCCTCAAAGCTCTGCCGCATGGTGCCATCGAACAATCCGACGGTGGGGAAATTCTGGACACCGGAAAACCCCATCGCCTTTAGCTCGGCCAGAAACTGTGGCATCAGGATGAAAGGGTCGGTTCCGTTCACACCTGCCAGAACCGGGGTGTTCTTGACCACCGGCAAGACCTCGACAGCCATTTCCTTGACGATCTCGTTTGCATTGCCATAGGCCAGCAGCCCCGCCGACGATCCCCGGCCCGCCATGCGGTATCGGCCAGAGTTATAGATCACGATCAGGTCAATGCCCCCCG
This sequence comes from uncultured Sulfitobacter sp., assembly GCA_963976125.1. Lineage (GTDB taxonomy): Bacteria > Pseudomonadota > Alphaproteobacteria > Rhodobacterales > Rhodobacteraceae > Sulfitobacter. The sequence continues at coordinate 4,520 of CAXBKL010000036.1, forward strand.
CTTCTTCGGATTTGGCGGAAAGCCCGGTCCCCGCCCCACCCCCGATAATGGGCCGGCCCTGCGCAATGAGGGCGGCAAAGGTGTCGAGGATGGTCGCGCGCGGTATGGCTGGCATGGGGTTCCCTAGCTAAGTTGTTCAAAGGCATCTGCGGCTGCGGCGGAAAAAGCTGGGTCGTTGATGTGAAACGGCAGGCGACGTAGTTGGCAGGTGTCGTTTTGCTTCAGCTCCCCTTCGATAGCATCGAAGAGCGCGGCATCCGCCACGGGATCCCAGAACGCCCCCCCGTCAATATCAAGTGCAGAGACGCCTTTTTCTGGCAGCAAAATACAGACCCGCCCCACCGCCGCATTCAGCTTTGCAGCAATCCACCTGCCGATCAGGGTGTTTTCCTGCGCCGTGGTTCGCATAAGCGTGACATTGGCGTTGTGATGATAAAGTAACCGATCCCGGAACCGGTCCGGCACTGTGTCGGGGGCCCAGAAATTCACCATATCCAGCGCGCCGACGGAACCGACGTAAGGTTTTCCGCTGTTGACCACTGCATCCAGTCGCGTGGGTCCGGCCGACAACACGCCGCCCACCAGTTCATCGGCGATCTCAGTCGTTGTGATGTCGATCACCCCCGCCAACATGCCATCCGACAGCAGGTTTTCCATGATCCGCCCCCCGGTCCCGGTCGCATGCAGGGTAACACAATCAAAATGGTCTCTGAGCCGCGCAGTGATCTGCATCACCGACGGGGTGGTGACGCCAAACATGCTCAGACCAATCGACGGCTTGACCGTTTCGGGCGGCTCATAGGGCGTGGCCGCCATTCCTATGACCGCCTGGGCGGCATTGTGAAGGATGTGCCTGCTGATCCGGTTCAGCCCGGCAATATCAGTAACGGATGGCATCATGATGATGTCGCTGGTGCCCACATAAGGAGCGACGTCGCCCGATGCGAGCGTGGAAACCATGACCTTGGGCAGGCCGTAGGGCAATGCCTGCAGGCCAGCCGTGATGACGGATGTCCCGCCGCCGCCGCCGATGCCAAGCACGGCGGTCATATTCTGTCGTTCGGCAATACAATACCGGGCAAAGGCCTCTGCCATCGCGGCAACCGCCTGCCCTCGATCGTCAATACCCAGCACCGCATCAGCGCCGTTGGGATGAAACCCGGCAACTTCCCGAGCAGTCACATCAGTAGGTGCACTGGCCGCCCGTGTCCCCACATCAACCCGGCGCACACTGCTTGCACCGTCACAAAGGCGATTGTGAAGATAGTCAAGCTCCTCTGCCTTTGTGTCATAGGTTCCCACCAGAAAAATCATGGCCGCGCATCTCCGCTCAAGTCACTTCAATCTGGTCCGGCCAATTATGGCGTTATGGACATGATACGAACCAATAGTCACGCGCCCATTACAAGACCATCGCAGACCCTACTGCAAAGGAAAATTGGCTACTTCTGGAATTTTTCGCCAAGTTTTCCCATGAAGCCCGCAATTTTTGCGCCAAACAATGACTTGACAGGGTCTTTCAACTGGTATTACCAAAAGAGGCGAACGTAGCTCGGATGAACGGGGCTGCGGCTGCTGAAAAGTCGCAAAGACACATCAAAACCAAAGTTGGGAGGACTACGGTATGACACTGAAATTCAACGGAATGCTTGCAGGGGTCGCGCTTGGCGCGCTTACCGCAACATCCGCTTGGTCAGAAGAACTGGTGATCTTCTGGGCGGAATGGGATCCGGCAAACTATTTGCAGGAACTTGTAAATGAATATGAGGAAGAGACCGGCATCTCGGTCACGGTCGAGACGACGCCATGGTCAGACTTCCAAACCAAAGCCTTTACCGAATTCAATGCCCGCGGCAGCGCCTATGACATGATCGTCGGTGACAGCCAGTGGTTGGGCGCGGCGTCCGAGGGTGGGCATTACGTCGATCTGACGGGCTTCTTTGCAGAGCATAACGTGGCCGAAATCATGGCCCCAGCAACAGTCAAGTATTATGCCGAATACCCCGGTAATTCAGGCACTTATTGGGCGATCCCGGCTGAGGGTGACGCGGTCGGCTGGTCCTATCGCAAGGACTGGTTTGAAGACCCCGCCGAAATGGCGGCGTTCAAGGCAAAGTATGGCTATGATCTTGCGCCACCGGAAACCTGGGCGCAGTTGACAGACATCGCAGAATTTTTTCATCGCCCCGATGAAGACCGCTATGGCATCGCGATCTACACCGACAACAGTTATGATGCGATGGTGATGGGCGTTGAAAACGCGATTTTCTCTTACGGGGCCGAATTGGGCGATTTCGAGACCTATGAGGTCGACGGCTTTGTCAACAGCGCCAAGGCAGTCGCAGCACTTGATAACTACAAGCAACTGTACAGCTACACACCTCCGGGGTGGGCCAAGACGTTCTTTGTCGAGAACAATCAGGCCATCACCGAAAGCCTTGTGGCAATGTCGATGAACTACTTTGCGTTCTTCCCTGCGTTGCTGAACGAAGCGACGAACCCGCATGCGGCCAACACCGGCTTTTTCTCCAACCCCGCTGGCCCGGACGGCGACAAACATGCGGCACTTGGTGGTCAGGGTATCTCGGTTGTGAGCTATTCCGACAACCAGGAGGCGTCGATGGAATTCCTCAAATGGTTCATCAAGCCAGAAACCCAGAAACGCTGGGCGGAACTGGGCGGGTACACGGCCCATGCAGCGACACTTGAATCCGATGAATTCCGGCAGGCCACGCCTTACAACGAGGCGTTTTATCAGACGATGTTTACGGTCAAGGACTTCTGGGCGGTGCCCGAATTCGCCGAGCTGCTGACGGCAGCGAACCAGCGTCTGTATCCCTTTATCGTGGGTGATGAAGGCACGGCACAGGAAACGCTGGATGCCCTTGCCGCAGACTGGAAAGCCACATTCAAGAAGTACGGCCGCGGACAATAACGCGGCCCCGGTTTGAAACACGAAAATGGGGCGCTGCGGCGCCCCGTTCTTTCCCCACCCCTGAAACGCGAGGATGCGACCCCGTGGCACCTGACGTCATGACCAAACTGGACCCGAACTCGCGCGCTGCGGCCAAGGGGTTAAGCGATCTGACCATCCGCAACCTTTTCATCATCCCCACCATCGCATTTCTGATAATTTTCAACATTTTCCCGCTGCTTTATTCGCTGGGCTATTCGTTTACCGATTTCAGGGCATCCACAAACGCCCCGGCGAAATTTGTCGGTTTGCAGAACTACCGCGCATTGTTGAGCGACCCCTTCATCTGGAAAAACTTTTCGATCACCGCAAAATATGTGCTGATCTCTGTCACAGGTCAGGTCATCGTCGGCTTCGGCCTTGCCATGTTGCTGAACCGGACGATCCCGGCCAAAGGGTTAATCACGACGCTTTTGTTGTTGCCGATGATGCTGTCGATGGCGGTGGTGGGGCTGTTCTGGAAGCTGCTTTACGACCCGAACTTCGGGATCATCAACTATTTCCTCGGTCTTGGGAAATTCGAATGGCTTGCCGATCCGGACATGGCCCTGTGGGCGATTGCCATCGTCGACATCTGGATGTGGTCTCCCTTTGTGATGTTGCTGTCGCTTGCCGGTCTCTCCGCCGTGCCACAACACCTTTACGAAGCCGCTGAAATCGACCGGGCGGGCAGTTTTTACACCTTCTCGCGCATCACCCTGCCGCTGGTTGCGCCCATTTTGATGATTGCCATCATCTTTCGGACCATGGAGGCCTTCAAGACGTTTGATCTGGCCTATGTCCTGTCCTCACAGCCAACAACGGAACTGATCGCCATCCGGCTCTACAAGATGGCGTTTCAGGAATGGCAAACCGGCATGTCCTCAGCCTTTGCCTATATCGTTCTGATTATGGTGGTGGCGATTACCAACATCTACGTAAAGTATCTCAACAAAGTGAAGGCGCGTTAAGATGGCCGGCGTTCGGACCCCCCGCGAAAAATGGACAAACCGGGCGGCAATTCTGGCCGTGTTTGTCGCCCTCATTGTCATGCTGACGCCGATTTACTGGATCGCTGCAACGGCATTCAAGCCGCGCAATCTGGCCACGACCATTCCGCCGACGGTGGTGTTCACGCCCGAAGTCTCGCCCTTTGTCAAACTGTTCACCAAACGCTCGCAATTGCGCGACCAGCCGACGCAGGAAGAATACGATGCGGCGCCCTGGTGGGAACAGATGGTGTTTGACGGCGGCGAAAAGGTTGTGCGCAACCGCAAGACCGGCCAGGTGCGGTCATCGGGGTATGGTGACCGGTTCAAGAACTCGCTGATTATTTCGATCATTTCCACCGTTCTGGCCGTGTCGATGGGGACATTGACCGCCTATGGATTCAGCCGTTTCAAGGTCAAGGGCGAGGACGATTGGCTGTTCTTCATCCTCTCAACCCGAATGTTGCCGCCTGTGGTGGTCGCAATACCGATGTTCCTGATGTATCGCGTCGTCGGGTTGAACGACACCCATATGGGGCTGATCATTCTGTACACCGCCTTCAATCTCAGTTTCGCGGTGTGGATCATGAAGGGGTTTATTGATGAGATCCCCAAGGAATATGAAGAGGCCGCGCTTGTTGATGGGTACACCCGGATGCAGGCGTTCTTCAAGGTGGTCGTGCCCGAGGCACTGACAGGCATGGCCGCGACGGCTGTGTTCTGCTTTATCACTGCGTGGAACGAATACGCCTTTGCGTTGATCATGACCAACCGCAACGCACAAACGGCCCCCCCCTATATCCCGTCACAGGTGGGCAGTGGCCTGCCCGACTGGACTGTCATTGCCGCAGGTACGCTGTTGTTCCTGATCCCGGTCGCCATCTTTACCTTCCTGCTGCGCAACCACCTGCTGCGTGGCATGTCCTTCGGAGCGATCCGCAAATGAGTTTTCGATCAACAAATCAGCGCCTTCTGGCCCCCGCCGCACAAAGCCTGATGATCTTCGGGATCATTTCGCTCTGCCAACCCTGGAACCTGCTGTTGCATCAATATGGGGTAACGCTGACGCTGGTTGGGCTTGTCGCGTTCATGATCACCTCAAAAATCGCCCCCGAACCGGAGGCCGAAGAGGAATTCTCCGACGACGATGACATCATCGAACCGGACATGATCGGCCCCCATACATCCGCGGCGCAAAAGCCGTCCCAGGACGGGAGTGCCCTCTGATGGCACAGATCGAGATGCGCAATGTGCAGAAGTTTTTTGGCCCAAATCAGGTGCTCAAAGATCTCAATCTGACCATCAGCAATGGTGAATTTGTTGTCATGCTCGGCCAGTCGGGCGGCGGCAAGACAACGGCCCTGCGCGCCATTGCCGGGCTGGAAACGGTAAGTTCCGGCAAGATCCTGATTGACGATGTCGAAGTACAGGGGCGCAAGGCGGCAGACCGGGACATCGCCTTCGTATTCCAGTCCTTCTCGCTTTATCCGCATATGACTGTACGGGAAAACATCGCCTTTCCCCTGCGCGCGGTGCGCATGGATGCAGCGGACCGCGACCGCGCCATCAAGGAAGTGGCAGAGACCCTTCAAATTGCACAGCACCTCGATCGCAAGCCATCAGCCTTGTCAGGGGGGGACATGCAGCGGGTCGCGATTGGACGCGCATTGGTCCGCCATCCTCAGGCCCTGTTGATGGATGAGCCGCTGGGCGTGCTTGACGCCAAGCTGCGCGAACAGATGCGCGCCGAGATCAAGCGCCTGCATATCGCGCGCGGATCGACCTCCGTCTACGTGACCCACGATCAGATCGAAGCGATGAGCCTGGCAGACCGGATCGTGATCCTGCATGACGGTGTGCTGCAACAGGTGGGGGCACCTGACGAGGTGTACCAGCACCCAACCAACCTGTTCGTGGCAAAGTTTGTGGGGTCTCCGGTGATGAACATTGCAAAGGTGCAGATCAAGGGCACCGAAGTCATGCTGCCCGGCACCGATGGCGGTTTTCACTTTGGCGAAGACCTGTTGGCCGGGATGCGCCACACGGGCGCTGCGGTATCCTTGGGCATCCGGCCCGAGGCCGTTCTGTTGGCGCATGAAAAGACCGATGGTTTCGCCCCCGCCGTGACCACCAACATCGAACCGCTGGGGAGCCACGACATTGTCGATGTCCGGCTGGGAGAAACCATACTGCGCGCGCGCACCCAAAGCGGGTTTGTGACAGGAGAGGGTCAGTCAGTCTGGGTCAGTCTTGATCCGGCACGGGCGCATTTCTTTGACAATCAAACTGAATTGAACCTGCGGGGGGCGGCCTGATGGCGGAGATCAAGCTCAGGGACATCACCAAGAAATTCGGCCCCAACACGGCCCTGCGCGGTGTCGATCTGACGATTGAGGACGGCGAGTTTTTTGTTCTGCTGGGCCAGACCGGTGCTGGCAAGACGACAACGCTGCGGGTGATTGCCGGACTTGAACGCCCCGATGCCGGGCAGGTAATTATTGACGGTCAGGATGCGACTGCTTGGAACGCCGCCGAACGGGACGTGGCGCTGGTATTGCAGCAATACTCGCTCTACCCGCGCCTGACCGTGCGCGGCAATCTCGAATTTCCGCTAAAATCCCGCACCCAGAATTTCACCGCCGATCAGATCGCGGAACGAGTCAGCCGCGTGGCCGAAACCCTGCAAATTACCCCGCTTCTCGACCGCAAGGTCGAACGTCTTTCCGGCGGCGAGATGCAGCGCGTGTCGATTGGACGGGCCATTGTGCGCGAGCCACGGGTATTCCTGATGGACGAACCCCTGTCTGCGCTTGATGCCAACCTGCGCGATGTGCTGCGGGTAGAGTTAAAAAAACTACATCACGACCTCGGTGCAACGTTTGTGTTTGTCACACACGATCAGGTTGAGGCAATGTCGATGGGCGACAAGATCGGCGTTCTTAACAAAGGAAAACTGGTTCAGGTCGGCACCCCGGACGAGATCTATACAAGGCCGCTGAACACCTTCGTGGCCCGTTCCGTCGGCACACCGCCGATGAACCTGATTGATGGAACCATCACGGGCAACAGCGCGGTGTTGAACGCCGGCGGACATGCCCTGCCGCTCGACAATTCCATTGCCGCAGAGGGTCAACCGGTGCGGTTTGGGATCAGGCCAGAAGACGTGGTGATTGAAGCCAATGCCCCTGCAAAAGGGCGGGTATTTGATGTGGAGAACCACGGTGTCCTTAAAATTCTGGCAATCGACATGGACGGCGCGCTTGTACACGCCACCGTCTCGGCGCAGATGGACGTTGGCATTGACGATCCCATCGCCTTTGGCTGGAAGCCGGAAAAGGTGCTCTGCTTCGATCCGGGCACCGGACACAACCTTGGATTGGACCACGTCCAGCAAGAAGTTGTTTAGTTAGCCAAACCGCTTGCGATAACTGTCCCAAACTGCCGGATTGCAGAAATTTTCGGGCTTTTTGCCCGCCAGGATTCGCCGGGTTTCCGATACAACACCCTGCCCCATCCGCATCATGCTCTCTTCGGTGATGCCCGCCATGTGCGGGGTCAGCACACCATTGGGCAGATCAAAAAACGCATGATCCGGGGGCAGTGGCTGTGTGGCAAACACATCAATTGCGGCCCCGCCCAGATGGCCGCTGGCCAATGCCTCTGCCAGCGCTGTTTCCTCTGTCACAGGCCCACGCGAGACGTTGACAAGGATCGCGCCCGGTTTCATCCGGGCAATCGCCGCCCGGTCGAGAATGCCACGTGTCTGATCGTTCAGCGGACAAGAGAGCACCAACACGTCCGAGCGCGCCAGCAACCGGTCAAAAGATACCGGCTCAACGCCATCAGGCAGATGCGCAGGGGTTCGGGTGGTGGCCACAACAGTGCATCCAAACCCGTACTGTGCCATGGCCGCAACGGCGCGCCCGACATTACCGACCCCCAATATGCCCACCGTCCGCCCCGACAATTCACGTCCCTGATTGGAATGTGCGCGCCCGGCCTCCCAGCCTGTGCCGCGCAGGTCGTGGTTGACCATCGGGTATTTCCGCAACAAGGCCAACATTGACCATATCGCATGTTCGGCCACGGTCGTCGCGTTGGCACCGGGGACATTTGCCACCAGAACGCCTGCCTTTGTGGCGGTGTCGACGGGGATCATATCCAGCCCCGCACCGTGACGCACGCAGGCCATCAGCCCCGCTTCCCGTTCCACGATCTGAGGGGCAATCGGCGCGCGCACGACGATGATCCCGGCCCCCGCGCTTTGCTCAAGGATGGCGGCGGGCGTGGGCGCAGAGCAGACCCGGTACTCCCCCAGAGCCTGCAGGTCGCGGGTCACATCAGGGTGCAGTTCATGGGTGGAAAAAATCACGCAGGATCTGTTCATCGGGGTCAAGACCTATTGCAGGGTTTCGGCCTCTTTGTCTTCCAACAATTCGGACCAATAGCTCATCGCACCGCGCAGGTGCGAGTTCATCAATGCCATTGAAAGTGCACCGTCACGGCGCTTCAAAGCGTCGTAAATCTGCTGGTGTTCCAGGTGGGACTGCCTGTTGCGGTCCCCTTTCTGGAAATAGATCGGAAGACGGTTTTCGCTGAGCACATAGAAGGTGGTACACAGGTTGTAGAACACATTGTTCTGGGTCGCCCTGACGATCTCCAGGTGAAAATCATGGTCGAGATTTTCCAGCCCCTCACCCGCCGCTATGCGGAGTTCCGAAGCTTCGAGTATCCGCTCCAGGTTGTGAAAATTCTCGTCGGTGGCCCGTTCCGCAGCCAATTCAGCCGCCTTGATCTCATGGATCTTGCGGACTTCGACGGCCTCGTAAATCTGGCGCGGTGAAACCGGCAGGCCGGCACGGGCAAAGAACGCCAACTGTTCGATGCCCCGCTGATCCTTGCGCAGGTAAATTCCCGACTTCGCCCGCCGTTCAATCACCTGCATCGCTTCGAGGATGGCCAGTGCCTCGCGGACCTGCCCCCTGCTCACGGTGAAATGTTCGGCAAGCTCCCGTTCGGACGGGGCCTTTCCTGCATTGGCCTCGGCCGCCGCGATGACATGCGACGCCAGTGTCGGGAGAAAATCCTTTTCCTGCATCTTATCCTTTTCGGGCATACCTTTTGATGACGGCTTCGTTCATGTCCAGCCCGATACCGGGCGTGTCAGGGATCGTAATCATTCCGTCAGCAACCGCTACAGGATTCTTTGACAGATCGTAAATCATCGGGTTGGCCCCCAAGGAAAATTCCACTGTCGCGCTGGCTGGTGAGGCAGCACAGACATGCAAACCGGCAAAGAAACACGGCGCGCCGGCCCAAAGATGCGGTGCCAGGCGCAGATTGAAGCTGGACGCCAGGGTTCCGATGCGCATCGCCTCCGAAATGCCGCCACAGAACGCCGGATCGGGTTGCAGGACATCGGCACAACCGCCGACGATGAGGTCACGGAAATCGTAGCGGGTCGCCTCCGATTCTCCGGCCGAAATGGGGATATGCGTCGCAGCCCTCACCTCTGCCATGCCCGGTTTGTCATCACCTATCACCGGCTCTTCGAACCATGCCAGATCGCAATCGCGCACCAGATGCGCAAACCTTTTGGCGTCCCCAACGGTGAATGTACCATGGGCATCCACCATCAAATCCACATCAGGCCCGATTGCGGCCCGCGCCGCAATGACCCGTTCCGCTGATCGGTTTGGGCTGCCGTCCATGGCGCCGACGCGCATCTTGACGCCGTCGAACCCGCCCTTTTCGATATAGCCAAGCAGTTGATCGCCAATGCCGTCCCTGTCTGCCCAGCCACCAGAGGCATAGGCCCGCAGTCGGTCCGCCTTGCGACCGCCCAGCAATTTCCAGACCGGTTTGTTGTCGGCCTTGCCCAGAATATCCCAAAGCGCGATGTCAATTGCGCTGATTGCGGCGACCGTCATGCCGCGACGCGCCAGTTCGGGCATCGCATGGCCCGCATCGCGCGCCTTTTGCGCCCGCACCCCATTGTAAAGGTCTTCCCAAATCCAGGTCACATCTGCCGGATCACGGCCAATGATCCGCGGTCCGAATTCGGTGTTCAGCAAATGCACCAATGTACCGTAGGTTCCCGCACTGCCCGCGGCATTCTTGGCTTCGCCCCAGCCGACCAGCCCGTCATCGCTTTCAAGCCTGAGGATGGCCGCGTCAAAGGTCCGCAACCTGCCAAAATCGCTGACATGTTGACTGTCGGTGTCGATAGGGATCTGAACCCACCATGCCTGAGCAGAGGTAATTCGCATAGCAACTCCTTTTTTCCCTGGACGCAGCGGGAGCAACCGCGTCCAGGGAAACCCGATGGTTACTTGATCAGCGGCAGAATGGTTTCCGCCGTGATCTCCATCTGCCGGGCATAAAACGCTTCGGTCAGTACACTCGACCCATGATCCTGAATGAACTTGAGCTGTTCGGGTGGAATGTCCGTCGGATCGGTGTCGACCATGTCGGGGTAAGGGGCCGCCGGCGTACGGTCGACAGGTGCAACAAATTCGTTGGTCAACGCCCCGTCATATCCAATGTCGCGAAGCGTCTGCACCACACGGGGCCAGTCGATATGCCCAAGCCCTGCCGCAAAGCGGTTGTTGTCGGCAACGTGAAAATCGAACAACCGATCACCAATGTCACGGATCGTCTGGAACATGTCCTCTTCTTCGATATTCAGATGGAAGGCATCCAGGCATACGCCCACTTCGGGGCTGACCGCGTCCGCCAATGCCAATGCCTGCGCACCGCGATTGAACAGATAGGTTTCAAATCGGTTCAGCGGCTCTACCGCGATCCGGACACCAACTTTCTTGGCATGGTGGAAACACTCGCGGGTTGCATCCACGACCCATTCCCATTCTTCTTCCGGCGTCCCGTCCGGCACCACCTTGCCCACCGTTGCCGGGACCAGCGTGATGATTTCGCCCTCCAGTTCGCTGACCATCGTCAGCACATCCTTGACGTATTGCACCGACTTCTCACGCTGCCCCATGTCCCTGGCCGCGAGATTTCGCTCCTCCAGCATCAAGGTCACCGCGCCCCAACAGCGCATTCCGTTGTCCTTGAGCAGCTTCAGCGTGTCCTTGGTGTCATACTGATCCGGTTCACCTGATATTTCGATGCTTTCATAGCCATATTGCTTGATCCGGCGCACCGTCGTTTCCAGCGGCTCCGCCCGCATCCAGTTGTGTGTCGAAAGATGCATTGTTTTTCCTCTTACCTGTCGAACGTCCTTGTCTCCCCCGGACAATCGGGTCGCATCACCTTTGCAAAGGCAATAATTGGTTAGACCAGTTAGCACTCCAAAGAAAACGAGGTCAAGTGGGTCAAAACAACAAATTTCCACCCGAACAGTCCAGAATTATCATATCTTATTGCCGCTACCCGGTAAACTACGTCGAAGAATTCCGGAAACCTCAACAGTTTGGATTGACCATTTGCAGCAATTTGGTATGACCAGTTAGGATCAACCACCCAAGGGGAGACGTGATGAAAATTGGCATGTGCATGTTTTTGTGGACCACGGCGATTGGCCCTGAGCACAGGCCGTTGTTGTCCCGGATCAAGGAAACCGGATTTGACGGCGTGGAAGTTCCGATTTTTGAGGGCACCCCTGAGGACTATTCCGCAACAGCGCGGATGCTGGATGACCTGGGGCTGGAACGAACGGCAGTCGCGGCAAATGCGGACCCGGCACAAAGCCTGATCTCGGCGGATGCCGCCCAGAGAGCGGCTGGCATCGCGCATATAAAATGGGCTCTGGAATGTTGCGAGGCACTGGGTGTCGACCGGGTCAGCGGCCCGCTGCATTCGCCTCTCGGCCATTTCTCCGGGGCGGGACCGACAGAGGCGGAAATTGGTCGCTCCATCGACAGCCAGCGCCAGATTGGTGCGGTGGCCGCATCACATGGCATCACCGTCTGCCTTGAAGCGCTGAACCGGTTTGAATGTTACCTGCTCAACACGATGGACGATCTGGCCGCGCATGTCCGCACAATCAATCACCCGAACATCCGGGCCATGTACGACACGTTTCACGCCAATATCGAAGAAACCGATCCGATTGCGGCATTGATCCGAAACCGCGACGTGGTCCACCACATCCACATCTCGGAAAATGACCGTGGTGTGCCGGGGCGCGGCAATATCCCCTGGGCACCGACCTTCGATGCCATCCGGCAGATCGGGTATGACGATTGGCTGACCATCGAATCCTTCGGACGCGGCCTGCCCGACCTGGCAGCGGCCACCAAGGTCTGGCGCGATTTTGCCGAAAGCCCCGAAGCGGTCTACCGCGACGGCTTTGCCCACATTCGAAATTTCCTGACGACCGCTGGCCATAAGGACACCGCATGACATCGCACTTCTTCAATCGAACTGACCCTCTGTCTTTTGCCCCCGGCAGCACCGATCCCGTGGTCTTTCGCCATTACAACCCCGACAGGGTTGTGGGGGACAGAGCGCTGAAGGACCATCTGAGGTTTGCCGTGTGTTACTGGCACAATTTTGTCTGGCCCGGCACCGATCCCTTTGGTGGCGACACCTTTGAACGCGATTGGTTTCCGGCCGACACCATGCAGCTTGCCAAGCGCAAGGCGGATGTTGCCTTTGACATGTTTCGCCTGCTGCGCGCGCCCTACTTCTGCTTTCACGACCATGATGTGCGCCCCGAAGGCACCAGCCTGAAAGAGTCGCGCGACCGTCTGAACGACATGGCGGACTATATGCTGGAGAAGATGGAGCAGACCGGCGTGAAACTGCTTTGGGGGACGGCAAACCTGTTTTCGAATCGCCGTTACATGTCCGGTGCCGCCACCAACCCCGACCCGGATGTCTTTGCCTATGCTGCCGGGACCGTCCGCGATTGCATGGATGTCACGCACCGCATGAACGGAGAAAACTACGTGCTGTGGGGCGGGCGAGAGGGATACGAGACCCTGCTGAACACCAACCTTGCACTGGAAGATGCGCAGCTGGGCCGGTTTCTGAACCTTGTGGTCGACTACAAACACAAGATCGGTTTCAAGGGCACCATCCTGATTGAACCCAAACCGCAGGAACCAACCAAACATCAGTACGATTACGACGTCGCCACGGTCTATGGATTTCTGGCCCGGCACGGGTTGCAGAACGAGGTCAAGGTCAACATCGAGCAGGGACATGCACTCCTTGCCGGGCATTCCTTTGAGCATGAGATTGCACTCGCCTCCGCCCTGAACATCTTTGGCTCCATCGACATGAACCGCAACGACTACCAATCGGGCTGGGACACGGATCAGTTTCCAAACAACGTGCCCGAAGTGGCACTTGCCTATTACCACATCCTTCAGGCCGGTGGATTTTCAACCGGCGGCACCAATTTTGACGCCAAACTGCGGCGTCAGTCACTTGATCCTGACGACCTGCTGGCGGCCCATGCCGGTGCAATGGATGTCTGCGCCCGCGGCTTTGAGGCGGCGTACCGGATGGTGGCGGACGGCGCGCTCAGCGGGCCGTTGGCAGATCGGTATGCGCGATGGCACGACCATCCGGACCTGCTGGCGGGCAATCTGTCGCTGGACCAGATCGCCGACCGCGCCGAGGCCCTCGATCCAAAACCCGTCTCGGGCCGTCAGGAAATACTCGAAAACATCGTCAACAGATACGTCTAACAGGAGGAAACACCATGCAGACCATCAAGGGACCGGGCCTGTTTCTGGCTCAATTCGCGGGCGATGATGCCCCGCTCAATTCCTGGGCCGACATTACGAAACAAGCTGCCGACTGGGGATACAAGGGCGTTGAAATTCCGTCCTGGGACGGGCGGCTGATCGACCTGGACAAAGCCGCCGCAAGCAAGGATTACTGCGACGAACTGGCCGGTCTGGCCCGCGAAAACGGTGTTGAAATCACCGATCTTTCGACCCACCTTCAAGGTCAACTGGTCGCTGTTCATCCGGCATATGATACACCGTTTGACAATTTTGCCGCCCCCCATGTGCGCGGCAACCCCAAGGCAAGGCAGGAATGGGCCGTCGATCAGGTGATGAAATCCATCACCGCGTCCCGCAATCTCGGCATTGACCGCACCGTCACTTTCTCCGGTGCGTTGTGCTGGCCCTACATGTACCCCTGGCCGCAACGGCCTGCGGGGCTGGTGGAAACCGCGTTCGATGAGTTGGCCGACCGGTGGCGTCCGATCATGGACCATGCGGATGCGCATGGTGTCGACATCTGTTACGAAATCCATCCGGGCGAAGACCTGCATGATGGCGACACATTCGAAATGTTTCTCGAACGACTCGACGGCCATGCGCGCTGCAACATGCTGTATGACCCGTCGCATCTTGTCCTGCAATGTCTCGACTATCTCGATCATATCGACATCTACAAGGACCGCATCCGCATGTTCCACGTCAAGGATGCCGAATTCAACCCAACCGGCCGCAAGGGCGTCTATGGCGGCTTCCAGTCTTGGGAAAACCGCGCAGGCCGGTTCCGGTCGCTGGGCGACGGGCAGGTCGACTTCCCGGCGATCTTTTCGAAAATGGCAACCAACAATTTTGATGGCTGGGCCGTTGTCGAATGGGAATGTGCGATCAAACACCCCGAAGACGGAGCCATTGAAGGTGCGCAGTTTGTCAAGGATCACATGATCCGCGTGACCGAACATGCCTTTGACGATTTTACGCAGGACGGGGCCGATGCGGGGGCAAACCGCAAGATGCTGGGGTTGGGCTGATGGCAATCGAAGGTAAATCAGACCGCCATTCCAGCCGTATACGGTTGGGCATGGTCGGCGGCGGGCGGGACGCCTTTATTGGCGGCGTGCACCGGATCGCGGCGCGCATGGATGACCGTTTCGATCTGGTCGCCGGCGCGTTCAGTTCCACCCCGGAGAAATCCAGAGCCAGTGCGGCCGATCTGGGTGTGGCCGACGACCGGGCCTATGGTGACTATATCGAAATGGCCCGGCGCGAGGCGCGATTGAAGAACGGGATCGAAGCGGTTGCCATCGTTACCCCCAATCATCTGCATTATCCCATCGCGCGGGCATTCCTCAAACGTGGCATTCACGTCATCTGCGACAAGCCCCTGACGTCATCGCTTGCCGACGCGCGCAAGCTGGTGAAGGCGGCGGCAAATTCGGACGCCCTGTTTGTGCTGACGCATAATTACACCGGGTATCCCATGGCCCGACACGCCCGCGAGATGGTCGCAAGCGGTGTGCTCGGTGACATCCGCCTGGTACAGGCCGAATACCCGCAGGACTGGCTGACCAGGGATGAACAGAACAAGCAAGCGCAATGGCGCACCGATCCCGATCAGGCCGGAGCAGGCTGTATCGGTGACATCGGTGTGCATGCCTATAATCTGGCGTGTTTTGTCTCGGGGCTGGAACTGGAAGAGCTGAGCGCCGACATGCATACCTTTGTCGATGACCGCCGGGTGGACGATAACTGCCATGTCATGCTGCGGTGGAAAGGTGGGGCCAGGGGCATGTTATGGTCTTCCCAGGTTGCCCCCGGCAATGAAAACGCGCTGAAGCTGCGTATCTTTGGCGCCGCCGGCGGGCTGGAGTGGGAACAGGAACACCCCAATCAGCTGTGGTACACTCCCTTTGGAGAGCCAAAACGTCTTATCACCCGAGGTGGCGCGGGGGCCGGTGCGGCCGCAGGCCGTATGACCCGCATTCCTCCCGGTCATCCCGAAGGCTATCTGGAAGGATTTGCGAACATCTATACCGAAGCCGCCGAGGCCATTACCGCACGGCGCAACGGCACAGCGGTACCACAAGACGTGCTGTATCCCAACGTGCAGGACGGGTTGAGCGGCGTGGCCTTTATCGACGCCTGCCTCAGATCCGGCAATCGCAATGCCGCCTGGGTAAAGCCCGCGATCTGAGCGGGACACACGGACAGCCGGCATATCGCCGCGCCGCCAGTCTTTGGGGGCGTCTCCCCGTCCCCTGCGCACCCGACCACTCCGGGCGCCAAATCGCCGCATCCTCTTGCCGTTGGCCCGATTGCCCGGCACCGCCCGAACGCAAACAGACACAGACGCGCCTTACAATGTCGGTATTGTACATGCGGGCGGTGCCGGGACTTCCCAAGCTGCACTGACGGCACGCAATTTTCAAACAATCCAGGCTGACCGGAGCGTGGCGAT
Source organism: uncultured Sulfitobacter sp. (assembly GCA_963976125.1). Classification (GTDB taxonomy): domain Bacteria; phylum Pseudomonadota; class Alphaproteobacteria; order Rhodobacterales; family Rhodobacteraceae; genus Sulfitobacter. Next base: position 20,621 of record CAXBKL010000036.1, read on the forward strand.
TTTTGACGTTGCGGGATTGCCCCTTTGGGCAAGGCGCATAGGGAGCTGAGCAGGGACATATGAGCAACAACACCTCTGGTCGCAGAAGGCGCGGACGCGCCGAAGCGACAAGCGCACCGTCGAAACGGAAAGTCGATTACCACAATCTGAAAAACCCGTTCCCGCCGATGGACGTGTTTTCAGCGGATCAGATCGCAGCCATGCACGAGACCTCGTTGCGGACGCTTGAGGATCTGGGGATGAAGGTTCTGTTGCCCGAAGCGGTGGAGATCTATCGCAGAGGCGGGGCCCGGATTGACGGCGATATGGTCCGTATCGGCCGCGACATGGTCGAGGCCGCCATTGCATCCGCACCAAAGTCGATCACCGGGCGCGCGGGTGCACGGGATCGCGACATTCTGCTGGAGCTGGGCAGCCTGCTGTTCCAGCCGGGCGCAGGGGCACCCCATGCCACCGATCTCGAACGGGGGCGGCGGCCCGGATCGGCGCGGGATTTCCGTGAATACACTCAGATTGCCCATCATTTTGATGTGTTTCAGATGATGTCACCGTCGGTTGAACCCCAGGACGTGCCGACCCACCTGCGCCACTACTTTACGACCGAAATGCAGATGTCGCTGACCGACAAGTTCCCGTTTGTCTTTGCGCGCGGCACCCCCCAGGCCATGGATTGTTTTGAAATGATCCGGGACTTTCGGGGGGTTGATGACGACGCGTTCCACGCCGCGCCTTACTGCTTCACGGTCATCAATACCAACAGCCCGCGCACCCTGGATATCCCGATGGCGCAGGGGTTGATCGACTTTGCGCGTCATGGGCAAATGTCCATCGTGACGCCGTTCACATTGATGGGGGCGATGGCCCCGATCACGGTCGCCGGGGCAATCACGCTCAGCCATGCCGAAGCGCTGGCGGCGATCACGCTCACGCAGTTGACCCGGCCCGGTGCGCCGGTCTGCTATGGCACGTTCACGTCCAATGTGGATATGAAATCCGGCGCACCGGCCTTCGGCACTCCAAGCCATTTTCAGGCGTCTCTGGCCGCCGGGCAGTTGGCGCGATCCCTTGGGATGCCGTGGCGCTCGGCGGCGGGGTCGGCCTCCAACACCAATGATGTCCAGGCCGCGAATGAAAACCAGTTGGGCCTTTGGGGATGCCTGATGGCCGGGGCAACGGTCGTGTTGCATTCGGCCGGGTGGCTCGAAGGCGGGTTGAGTGTTTCGTATGAAAAAATCGTGACCGACGTCGAAGTGCTGAACATGATTGCCGAATTGTGTGCAGGTGCACAGGCAGGGGCCGATGAGATCGGATTTGACAATGCGTTGACTCATGTGGACCCCAGCGGGCATTTCTTTGCCGCACCCCAGACCATGGCCCGTTATGACACCGAATTCTACGAACCGATCGTGCATTCCTATGCCAACTTCGGCACCTGGGAGGAACGCGGCGCCGAAGATGCCTCCACCCGTGCGACAAAAGTTTGGCAGGACATCTTGCAAAATGACGCGCGGCCAGCGGTTGACGAGGCCCGGCTCGACGCCCTGCGCAGCTTCATTGCCCGGCGCACGGCACAGGGTGGCGCACCACCGGAGAGTTGAGCGCCCTGCCCTTGCCGTTTCGTTCCGACCCACCGCCGCGGCGATCTGCCGGAGTGAAGCATGATCCTCTGGTGCTTTGCTCGGCAATGGGTCAAGTTTGGATTGAATTGACGGAGAGGACATTCAGTGACCGCAATCTGGGAAATGACAGCCGTGGACATTGCACGCAGCGTGCGGGCAAAAGACCTTTCCGCGCTCGAAGTCACCAAGGCGCATCTTGCGCGGCTTGATGTGGTGAACCCGAAAATCAATGCCGTGGTACAGGAATTTCCCGATGCGGCGATTGCAGAGGCGCAAAAGGTTGACGCCGCCCTGGCGCGTGGCGAAGACCCCGGACCGCTTTGCGGTGTGCCGGTGACGATCAAGATCAACGTGGATCAGGCCGGGCACGCCACCACCAATGGGATCAGATTGCAAGAAGAACTGATCGCGCAGTCGGACAGCCCGGTGGTCTCCAACATCCGCGCCGCCGGGGGTGTGATCGTGGGCCGCACAAACACCCCCGCCTTTTCCATTCGGTGGTTTGCCGACAACATGCTGCACGGTCAGACACTGAACCCCCACAACAAAGACATCACGCCCGGTGGGTCATCCGGCGGCGCGTCCTCAGCGGTTGCGGCGGGGATTTGCGCAATTGGCCACGGCACCGACATCGCAGGCTCCATCCGGTATCCGGCCTATGCCTGCGGCCTGCACGGCTTGCGCCCCAGTCTGGGACGGATTCCGGCCTATAATGCCAGCGCTCCTGACCGGTTGATCGGGGCGCAATTGATGGCCGTTTCCGGCCCCATCGCGCGCACAGTCGCGGATATAGAATTGTCGCTGCGGGCAATGATGGCTCCGGATGCGCGCGATCCGTGGTACATTTCGGCCCCCTTCAATGGCACGCCCTTGCCAAAACGCGCGGCCCTGACGCGGGCACCGGATGGCATGCCGGTCGCGGACGAGGTGCGTGCGGCGCTTGGCGATGCTGCGGAAAAACTGCGCGACGCAGGGTGGGACGTGCAGGAAGTCGACTGCCCGCCGCTGCGTCCGCTGGCGCGGCTCAATGAACAATTGTGGATGGCCGATACGCAGTTGGGCATGCATGACATGGTGGCACGTGAAGGCGACGCAGCGGCGCAGTTTGTCTATCGGTTGATGTCGGAAAGCGCGGGCAAGGTCGATTTCGAGGTGCTCATGAAAGCCCTGCAATCCCGTGCGCAGATGATACGCGAGTGGGAACTGTTCATGCAACGCTACCCGATTGTGCTTTGCCCGGTGTCCGGTGGTCTCCCGTTTGCCCAGCAGCTTGACATCTCCAGCGAGGCGGCCTTTGCCGACATCATGGAAGCCCAGCTGACGCAACGCGCACTCCCCGTCTTGGGCTGCCCGGCGATGGCGGTTGCAACCGGACAGGCCGGCGGTATGCCGATTGGCGTGCAATTGATCGGGGCGAAGTTTCGCGAGGACATCGTCATTGCCGCCGGGCGGGACATTGAACGCGCTGGTACACCTCCCTTCGTTGTGACACCGGCATGGGATTGACACGCGCCGTCACCGGGGGGGCCGCGCGCCCTGTCCCCCTCAAACTCGCAGCCGCGACCAGCGATGGTATGACACAATGATCGCTTTAGACCCGCCCGCGCCTGTGTCACCCGTCACAATCGGCATTGTCGACAAGCTGCGCGCGAATGCCCGCGCAACCCCCGCTGCTCCGGCGCTGGTTTGTGATGGCACAACCCTCAGCTGGGGCGCATTTGAGGACCGCCAGAACAGGGTGGCCAACCTGCTGTTGTCTGCGGGTCTGGCCCGCGGCGGCAGGGTGGCGGTTTTGTCACCCAATTCCATCGCCTATGCCGAGGTGTTTGTGGGGACGCTCCGGGCTGGCGGTTGCATCACGCCGCTGTCGACCATGGCCTCCGCTGACGCGCTGGAAAAGATGCTGCGCGATTGCGATGCAAAAGTGTTCTTTGTCGCCGCCTCCTATCTGCATCTGATCGAGGGCTTCATTGACCGGCTCGAGCTGCGCTGTGTGGCCTTCGATTTTGCCCGCCCCGGCTTTGACGACTACGAGGCGCTGATGGGGGACACGGCGGCAACCGATCCGCGAATCAGCATCAGTGGCGTGGACGCTTTCAACCTGATCTACTCTTCGGGCACCACCGGGACGCCCAAGGGAATTTTGCATCATCACGCCATGCGGCTGGTTCAGATGGAACGTGTCACACCCAACGGGTACGACGACGCTGCGCGTACGCTATTGTCGACCCCGCTCTATTCGAACACCACGATCGTGAGTTTTCTTCCCACACTTTATGGAGGATCAACCGTTTACCTGATGCCAAAATTCGATGCCCGCCGGTATCTCGAAATTGTGGAACAGGCACGGATCACCCATACTATGCTGGTGCCGGTTCAATACAAACGCATCATGGCATTGGAGGATTTCGACGCCTTTGATCTTGGGTCGATGAAGGTCAAGTTTTCCACCTCTGCCCCCCTGCGTGCAGATGTCAAAGCAGACGTTCTGGCGCGGTTCCCTGGCAAGTTGATCGAATACTACGGCCTGACCGAGGGGGGTGCGGTCTGTGTGCTGGTTGCCTCCGATCATCCCGACAAGCTGCATACCGTAGGGCGACCCGGACCCGGCTGTGAGATCAAGGTGATCGACAGCAACGGTGATGAAATCCCCGAGGGGGATATTGGCGAGATTTGCGGTCGGTCCCCGGCCATGATGGCGGGGTATTTTGGCCGCGATGACCTGACGGAGACCTATCTGTGGCGCGACGCTCAGGGCCGTGCCTTTTTTCGGACCGGCGATATGGGGCATTTTGACGGGGACGGGTTTCTTGTCCTGTCAGACCGCAAGAAGGACATGATTATTTCCGGCGGGCTGAACATCTATGCAAATGATCTGGAACTGGCCCTGCTGGAGGATGCCGACATCGTGGATGTTGCCGTCATTGGCATCCCTTCCGATGACTGGGGCGAGACGCCGCTGGGTCTCGTGGTGTTGCGGCAGGGTGCGCAGCGTACTGCCGAGGACATAGCAGCAACAACAAATGCCAGACTGGGCAAGAGCCAGCGCCTCAGCGAGGTTGAAATCCGCGACAGCCTGCCACGCAGCACAATCGGGAAAATCCTCAAGAAAGAATTGCGCGCACCCTATTGGGAGACTTCTGACTCATGACCATGAACGGTGCTGAAAGCCTTGTGCGCAGCCTGCTTGCTGCGGGGGTTGATCTTTGTTTTACCAACCCCGGCACCTCAGAGATGCATTTTGTTGCCGCCCTGGATCATGTGCCGGGCATGCGGAGCGTTCTTGCCTTGCATGAAAATGTCGCAACCGGCGCCGCCGATGGCTATTACCGGGTGACAGGCACCCCGGCCTGCACCCTGCTGCATCTTGGTCCCGGACTGGCCAACGGTCTGTCGAACCTGCACAACGCCAAGAAGGCCGGCAGCGGTATTGTCAATATCGTCGGGGAACATGCCGCGTCCCATGTGGCCCTTGATGCACCGTTGTATTCGGACATCGAAGGCATTGCCCGGCCCATGTCGGCCTGGGTGCATACCTCCCGTTCTGCGCGCGACGTCGGGATGGATGCCGCCCGCGCGGTGCAGGCGGCGCTGTCCCCGCCAGGGCAAATTGCGACCCTGGTGCTTCCTTCGGATACCGCATGGAATACCGGCGGTGAAGTGGCCCGCCCGCTTGCCCCGGTGCCACCCCGGATGGTCGATGCCGCACGCATCGAAACCGCAGCCGCACTGCTGAACGGCCCTGATAGCCTGCTGTTGCTGGGAGGTGCCGCACTCGACGCTGACAACCTCCGGATTGCCGGACAGATCGCGGCACATACCGGGTGCCACCTACTTTCCGAATGGTCGAACGCTCGGCTGGAGCGCGGCGCAGGGCGGGTCAAGGTCAACCGGGTACCCTATCCGATTGACGCGGCACTGGAGGTCTTGGCACCCTACTCCCGGATTGTGATGTTGGGTGCGCGCGATCCCATCGGCTTTTTTGCCTATCCGGGCAAGCCTGCCAGACTGACGCGGGACGATGCGGAATTGTTCACGCTGGCGGATTCTGCGCATGACCTTGGTCAGGCCCTGTCCGCGATGCGCAACGCCACCGGTGCGCAGCATGCAACACCCGCAAACGTCGCGGACGGCCCCTTGCCCGCACAGCCCACAGGCCCGCTTGGTCCCGATACCTTTGCCGCGATGCTGGCCCGTGCCATCCCCGAAAACGCCATTGTTGTGGACGAATCCATCACCACCGGGCGCGCGTTCTTTCCCACAACTGCAAATGCCGCACCCCACAGCTGGCTTAACAATCTTGGCGGCTCCATCGGGTATTCCATGCCCGCCGCCATCGGGGCGGCCATCGCCTGCCCCGAACGCAAGGTCATGGCCCTGACGGGGGACGGGTCAGCCATGTATGCGCCCCAGGCCCTATGGACGATGGCGCGCGAGAACCTGGATATTTGCGTGGTGGTCTGGGCCAACCGCAGTTACCGGATCCTGCGCGGCGAACTCATCGGGGTCGGTGTGCAAAACCCCGGCCCGCGTGCCATCGACATGCTGTCGCTCGACCGCCCCGCCATCGACTTTGCCGCGATGGCCAGGTCAATGGGGGTTGAGGCCGAAATGGTCACCGAAACAGAAGACTTTGCCGCCGCCCTTGCGCGGGGGCTTGCAAGCAGCGGTCCCTATCTGGTCGAAGCGGTCTTTTGACCCGGCAATTGGACCGTCCGCCGTTGGCCCATAAAGGTAAATTTGACCGATTTTTGACAAGTCCTCGATAATTGATCCGTGTCGGCGCCAAAAAAGGCAAGAATGGGCGGATAGGTTCTTGGGCGGCTTTGCTATCGGGCATCGTGGAAAACACACCATATAGTGTCTTTTTGAATAAGAAACCGCAATATATGCCATTTTGTCTTCGGAAAACCCACGCCCTCACTCATTGGCCCACCGCATGAGGTTTCCCAGACTTGCTCGAATTTGGTCACAGAATATTCACGTTTTGAGGGAAGAAGTCAGAGCGATAGAGGGATTGCCCACACCATCAAACGAGGCACCCGATCCATGACACCAAGGGAGACAGAAGATGCCAACACTCATTAACGGAACAGTTTTCAGGGATTTTGTGCTGATCGGTAGTGGCGCGCAGATCGTCACGTTAGGCGCCGGAAGCGACTACATCATATCCTATGCTGATGGTGGCGAGCCGGACCCTGCACAGACCGACGGCGCGGATGGCCGCGTCAATCCCCCCAATGAGGTTTCGGCGAACGACACCCTGACCGGGGGCGCAGGGGCCGATACATTTGAGTTTCGCGCATTGATCAATGCAAAGGCCTCGATCATCGCGGCCCACACCGGATCGTCCGGCAATGTGAACTGGGGTGGTGTCGCGGGCGAAAACGATAACGTGCACGATCATTGGGTCGAGGGTTTCGGCCTTGATACCATCACCGACTTCAGCAAAGCGGAAGGCGACCGGATCAAGATCAAGGGCCATACTGTGACCGTTGACGAGATCACCTATGGGGCCGACGAGGGCGGCGAATTTTCGCTGATTGCGGTCTACAGCCAGCAAGGTGACGGCGGCGCAGGTGGGGCAAATACGGCCACCGGTGCCCATGACGAAGACCCTCTGGGCCAGATCAAGGTCTATGGGGACAGGGTTGAATTGGACGACCTCGACATCCAAGGCACCAACGATGGCATTGACCGTCTGTATCACGCCGACACCGTCTATGCGCCGCTGAACGGCGGTGCGACACAGGTTGTCTTCAGCAATACCGACGGCACCGACTATTCCGGGGCCTTGTTCCGCCAATCGGACCGCATTTCAATCGGTGAGGGCTCCCAGACCGTCGACGCAGGTGGCGGGTCGGACATCATCTACATTTACTCTGATGGCGGTGAGCCTGATCCAGCCCAGACCGAAGGGGCCGACGGTCGGGTGAACCCGGCTGTTGCGGCCACGCTTTCGGATGACGTGATCGCAGGTGGCCAGGGCCGGGATACATTTGCTTTCCGGCTTCTGATAAACGCAAAAGAGGAAATTATTGAAGAACATACCCGGTCCGATGGCTCGGTGAACTGGCGTCGTGTGACGGGTGAGAACGACAATGTACATGACCACTGGATCGAAGGGATCGGCAACGATGTGATCCTCGACTTTTCCAAGCAGGACGGCGACCGGATCGACATTCGCGGCCATACGGTCGAGATTGCCTCGATCACCTATGGCGAGGACGACGGCGGTGATTTCAGTCTGATTGCATTGCGGTCCCAGCAAGGTGACGGCGGCGCAGGCGGGGCGAACACCGCCACCGGTGCCCATGATGAAGACGCCCTCGGCACCATCAAGGTCTACGGCGATCTGGTCAACGAAGATGACATCACACTGAAAACCAATGTGCACTACGGCATCGATCTGCTTGAAACGGTCGCCGCCGGAGAGGCGGCAGGTCTGGCCGACAATGAAGCGCCCTTGATCGTGCATCCCCAATGGGGATTGATGGATGCCGAAACCATCGACGTCGATTTTGTCGGCACCGATCGGGGCAATTTTTTCAAGGCGGGCAGTGGAACCCAGAACGTGGATGGCGGGGCCGGTAGGGACGTCATCATATCCTACGCCGACGCCGGTGAGCCGGACCCCGCCCAGACAGAAGGAGGAGAAGGTCGGATAAACCCTTCCCGTAGCGCGGATGCTTCAGATGATTATCTGACCGGCGGCGCAGGCGCGGACCGGTTCGAGTTCCGTGCCCTTATCAACGCACGCGCCGAAGTGATCGCGCAATACACCAGCAGCACGGGGGCCATCAACTGGCGCGGCGTGGCAGGTGAAAACGACAACGCCCACGATCATTGGGTCGAGGGTTTTGGCATCGACACGATCATGGATTACTCAAAAGCCGAGGGCGACAAGATTGTCGTGCGCGGACATACGGTGGAGATCGCCGAGATCACCTATGGCGAAGACGAAGGAGGCACATTTTCAGCAATCCGCGTCATCAGCCAGCAAGGGGACGGCGGTGCGGGCGGCGCCAATACCCAAACCGGCGCGCATGACGAGGATTCTCTTGGCATCATCAAGGTCTATGGCGACAGCGTGACAATCGACGACATCACCGTCAAAAGCGCAAACGTCTTTGACGGCGCGGACCGGCTTGTTCAGGTGGACAAGCTCATTGACTACAATGGCGGCGTGCAGGCCTTCCAAAGCACCACCCATCAAGAGGTCATCGTGACAGCCGCTGCAGATGTCACTACCGTCGATACAATCGAGCTGGGCAGCGGTGCTCAATCCGCCTTTGCCGGTTTGGGGAGCGACTATATCCGCGTCTATTCCGATGGGGGCGAACCCGATCCGGCCCAAACAGACGGCGCGGGCCGCATCAATGATCCGGTTGACCCGGCATTCTCAACCGACGTGGTCGCGGGGGGGCAACAGCGTGATACCTTCATGTTCAACTATCTTATCAATGCAACCGATGTTGTCCTCGCGCGCCACACCCGCGAAGACGGGTCCATCAACTGGCGCAAGGTTGCCGGCGAGAACGACGAGGTCCACGACCATTGGGTCGAAAGCGGCGGCAATGATGTGGTACTGGATTACTCCAATCAAGACGGCGACCGGATCGAATTGCGGGGTCA
>CAXBKL010000037.1:0-29460 GCA_963976125.1 uncultured Sulfitobacter sp.
TAGATTAATGGCGCTTGGTCTGATCCCATCCGCTTTTGTCATTCACCCTATCCTCTCCGAAACCGGCGCTGGCGAAGTGTTGGAAATGACGGGCATTGGCCTTGTCATCGCTGGTGTCCTGGGGCGGTTCTGGTCGATCCTTTATATCGGCGGGCACAAGGACGCGCTGGTGATGGATCAGGGCCCATATTCGGTCTGTCGCCATCCCTTGTACTTCTTTTCCTCCATAGCGGTTCTCGGTTTCGGCATCATGCTGCAAAGCCTGGTTTTTGCAGTCCTCTTGACCGGCCTCATCTTTGCGGTTCTCAGCGCCACGGCGGCACGCGAAGAGGCCTTCTTGCGGTCTGAGTTTGGTGACGCCTATGACGCCTATGCCCGCCGCACACCCCGGATTATTCCCGACCCGCGCCTGTTCAAAACCACCGATACAATCCGAGTTAACGTTCATAGCTTGCGCACCAACTTCTTTGACGCACTGGTTCTCGTCGCCTTCATCCCGGTCGCCGAAAGCATTGAGGAATTGCGGGAGGTTTTCGACATTGCAGGCATCTGGTTCTATTGATCTTTGTCAGCTTGCTTGCAAAAGTCTACCCTGCACGAAAATGGGCGGCCCAGATGTCACGGAAACTCATCAAGATCTACTTCGACGCTTTCAACGCGGGCGAAACCGAGGCCATGCTGGCCTGCCTGTCCGAGGATGTCGCCCATCACGTGAACGAAGGTGAGATCCGCATCGGACGCGAGAAATTCGCGAGCTTCTGCGCCCATATGACCCGCTGTTACCGGGAAACGCTGAGCGACATGGTTATCTTTGCCAATGATGACGGCACCCGCGCTGCGGCGGAATATGTGGTGAACGGCACCTACCTTGCCACCGATGACGGGCTGCCGGAGGCAACCGGGCAGACCTACCGCCTGCCCGCGGGGTCTTTCTTTGACGTCCGGGACGGCAAAATCACCCGCGTCACCACGCGCTATAACCTCAGCGACTGGGCGGCCCAGGTCGGCGCGTCATAATCCTTGAACGGGTTGGAGTTTGATGCTTAGCTGAGCACAGGCGCCGCCTGCGCCCCCTCCCTCCGACGGGGAAGCATCCGACATGCAGGGCACGTGCACAGAATACACCGAACTCCAGCCGCGCTGGTGCATCAGGAGGGATTGCAGGACAGACGCGGAGAAGGAGATCACCGATGATCCTGTCTGCCCCAATCCATGCCCTCAAACGTCAGGCCAGAAACCGCGCCCGTGCCGTGTCGGTGCCTTTGCATGTTGCACTTGATGCCCTGGCCCGCAAGGAGGGCTTCAGGAACTGGAGCCATCTTGCCGCCCGCGATGCGGTCACTGGCCAGGCCCGTAAACTGCTCGCCCGACTTTCTCCCGGCTCGCTTGTCCTGCTGGGTGCCAGGCCGGGACAGGGCAAGACACTCCTGGCGCTCGACCTTGTCTGTCAGGCTGTGCGGTCAGGGCGCTCAACTGCCTTTTTCACACTCGAATATACATCCCATCAGGTCCGCGCGATGATCCGGGACCAGGCGGGCGATCCTGACCGGACGCGGATCGACACTTCCGATACGATCAGCGCGGCGCATATCATTGCCACCCTTGCCACGCCTGCGCCGGACACATTTGTCGTGGCCGACTACCTTCAACTGCTCGATCACCGGCGCAGCAGCGCCCCCTTGTCCGAGCAGATGGCTGACCTCAAACACTTTGCCCGCGCAACCGGGGCCACCATCCTTTGCCTGTCCCAGATCGACCGGCGGTTCTGTGCGGCGGACAAGCAACTGCCGACCCTGGACGACGTGCGCCTGCCCAATCCGCTTGATCTTGGCCTTTTTGACACGTCTGTTTTCCTCAATGATAACCGGATCGAACTGCACGCCGTGGCGTGAGCCGACACCGCTGGAAAGACCCCGAGCCTGATGCACCCCTGTACCGTTTCCACCCTGACCGGTCCCGCCCTTGACGCGGTCCTGCCGGATGTTGCGCGCCTGCGCATCGAGGTCTTTCGGGACTGGCCCTACCTCTATGACGGGGATCTGGCTTATGAAGCGAGCTATCTCAAGGCCTACCGCACCAGCCCCGGCGCAATTGTCGTTGGTGCCTTTGACGGGGATCAGCTTGTCGGGGCCAGCACCGGCACACCGTTGACGGACCACGCCGACGATTTTGCGGCTGCTTTTGCAGGCACCGGCATTGACCTGGACGAGGTGTTCTATTGTGCCGAAAGCGTGTTGCTGCCTGCCTATCGCGGGCAGGGCATCGGCCACCGTTTCTTTGATCTGCGCGAGGCCCACGCCCGCGCCGCAGGTTTCACCAGTTGTTGCTTTTGCGGCGTCACCCGGCCCGCAGATCACCCCGCGCGCCCGCCGGATCACCGCCCGCTGGATGGGTTCTGGCGTGTGCGCGGCTATGCGCCTGTGGACGGTGTCATGGCCCGGTTCCACTGGAAGGAAATCGGCGATCAGGCAGAGACCGAAAAATCCCTGCAATTCTGGATGCGTACTTTGTGACTGGCGCCGGAATTTTCGGAAATTCCGACCCGATCTTTTGAAAAAGATCGACCCCGGCGGGTTACGTTCCTGAACAAAGCGCCGCTGCGCTCTGGCCGTAGGCCTTCCAGGCGCGCCAGAACCGCTCATTGCTGGCACTGTCCGATTGCCGCACAGTCTGCAATCCATGCGGGTTCTTGAAAAATCCTGCCCCGCGCCGTTGATCGGCACTTGAAAGCGTCTGATCGGCCACCGCCTGTACACAGCCGCACCGCGCCCGCGACGCCGCCTTGCGCCGATCCGCCTGACAGGCCTTCTGGATCGGGCCGGTGGCAAACAACACCGCCGGTTGATTGTATCCACCGGCATTGCCGCTGGAATACCTTGAGCCGCCCCCACAGGCGGTCAACCCAACAAGGACTATCAACGCCACACTTGTCCGTATCATCTGTACTGCCTTGTCTGTGGACCGTGGGTTTGCCCCTTGGTGGTCCATTGCTGCCTTTGCCATAGTATGCCTGATTTGGAGGAAGGGGGCAATTCACCTTTGGGCCGCGGTGTGCTGGGTGCCTACGGACAGTAACCCGGCTCCAGATACCGTTCGCGCCCTGCGGCGTGAACAGCCCCCGACCGCACACATGGTCGGGTGATCTTTCGTGTTGGGTGTTGTGACGTATCCTTTGATCCGAGGGTGGGATTCGCCCCACCGCGTCTGATCTGACAGAACCGATCCCCTTCAATACAACGTCAATCAGCCTCTGAATTTTTGCTGTGTCCTTTGGAAGATAGCCGCATCCGACGGTCCCACCCCACTTGATAAGCGTGTCTGCCGTCACATCGCCTGTCTGGCCAATCCACCTGATGCAGGCCGCTTGCCCTGTACAAAGTTGATCGCCCAAGGCCCGAACCCGCAAACGCTCCGTTGCTTCGGTCCCACCCTCTGGCTTGGGCGTTTCCACGCCAGCCCGACACACTTGCTTCAGCCTTGGGTGCCTTGCACCCGCGATGAGAGCGATTTCTCCGTGTATGTGGAGTGTTGCCACTGGAACCCGGTAAAACGACGGCTTGTGAAGCGGGCCCTTGCGCACCCAAAACGGGTGCGGTTGACCGGGTCAAACCTGTCTACCCGTCCATTTTCAATGCAGAGATGAACGCCTCCTGCGGAATATCCACCTTGCCGAACTGACGCATCTTCTTCTTGCCGGCTTTCTGCTTTTCCAGCAGCTTTTTCTTGCGCGTCGCGTCGCCGCCGTAACATTTGGCGGTCACGTCCTTGCGCATCGCCGATAGGGTCTCGCGCGCGATGACCTTGCCGCCAATCGCGGCCTGGATCGGAATTTTGAACATGTGGCGGGGGATCAGGTCTTTGAGCTTTTCGACCATCGCGCGGCCGCGCGCTTCGGCCCGGTCGCGGTGGACCATGGTCGAAAGGGCATCGACGGGTTCATCGTTCACCAGCACCTGCATCTTGACAAGGTTGTCCGTCCGGTAGCCGATCATCGCATAATCGAAAGACGCATACCCTTTGGTAACGCTTTTCAGCCTATCGTAGAAATCAAACACCACCTCGTTGAGGGGAAGGTCATAGACAACCATTGCACGGCTGCCGGCATAGGTCAGGTCCTGCTGAATGCCGCGCCGATCCTGGCAGAGTTTCAGGACGTCACCGAGGTAGTCGTCGGGAACAAGGATGGTCGCCTTGATGCGCGGCTCTTCCAGGTGGTCGACCAGGGTCAGGTCGGGCATGTCGGCGGGGTTGTGCAGCTCCGCCATCGTCCCGTCCTTCATGTGGATGTTGTAAATGACCGAAGGTGCCGTGGTGATAAGGTCGATGTCATACTCACGCTCGATCCGGTCGCGGATCACTTCAAGGTGCAACAGGCCAAGGAAACCGCAGCGGAAGCCGAACCCGAGGGCGGCGGAGGTTTCCATTTCAAAAGAAAAGGAGGCGTCGTTCAGGGCAAGTTTTTCGATGGCATCGCGCAGGTCTTCGAATTCGGCGGAATCGACCGGAAAGAGACCACAGAAGACCACCGGCTGTGCCGGTTTGAACCCTGGCAGGGCCTCCGTGGTGCCCTTTTTCTCATGGGTAATGGTGTCGCCGACGCGGGTATCGCGAACCTGTTTGATGGAGGCGGTCAGAAAACCGATTTCGCCCGGACCCAATGCGTCGATTTCGGTCATCGCCGGGCGGAACACGCCGATGCGATCGACATGGTGCGTCGAGTTGTTGGAGAGCATGCGGATGCGCTCGCCCTTTTTCAACACGCCGTCCATGATCCGGACCAGGACGATAACCCCGAGGTAGCTGTCGTACCAGGAATCCACCAGCATCGCCTTCAAGGGGGCGTCGCGTGTGCCTTTGGGGCCGGGCAGCCGGGTGACAATCGCTTCGAGCGTTTCGGGGATGCCGATGCCGGTCTTGGCGGACACTCTGATCGCGTCTGTGGCGTCGATGCCGATAACGTCCTCGATCTGTTCGGCGACACGGTCACAATCGGCAGCGGGCAGGTCGATTTTGTTGAGGACGGGGACAATTTCGTGATCGGCTTCGATGGCGTGGTAAACATTGGCAAGCGTCTGCGCTTCGACGCCCTGTGTTGAATCCACCACCAGCAACGATCCTTCAACCGCACGCATGGAGCGGGAGACCTCATAGGCGAAATCGACATGGCCGGGGGTGTCGATCAGGTTGAGGACATATTCCTCACCATTATTGGCGGTGTAATTGATCCGCACCGTCTGGGCCTTGATGGTGATGCCGCGCTCGCGTTCGATGTCCATGCTGTCGAGCATCTGCTCTTTCATGTCTCGGTCCGCCACGGTGTTCGTGGACTGGATCAGGCGATCAGCGAGGGTGGATTTCCCGTGGTCGATATGGGCGACGATGGAGAAATTGCGGATGTGTGAAAGTGGTGTCATGGGTGGGATATGTAGGGGTTTTGGGGGTTGGTCAAGGTGGATGATGATGGGTAACGCGTCCCTGTGAACCCATCCGCCGGCGGCATCCCCGATTGGGTCAGAAACGAACGCCCCCATGACGCCCAACAGCCGATCTCCAACAGACACAAAATGCGGCTTTTTCCGTCGGCATTTGAAAGAGAAAGATGACCATATCGGCCAACCCATAAGTGCAGTTTGCTTTCGACGCCCACTGATATTCCTGACCCGGCTTTGCCGGTCAGATCGACCAAAACCAACGCTGAACGGTCTGGCGGATGGCTTTGACTACTTTCCTGACTTGGTTGGACGCACCCCGGCAAAGATCCTGAAATTTGGATCCTGAACTGGCGTGGGTCGGAAATATGTTTCAAAACAATGGAGTGAACCGCCGCATCTTGTTCACCGAACCACCTTGGCCGACACCACCACGAGAGCCACCACCACTGCCCTGCGCGATTGAAATGCTGTTCCCTGAGACTGCCCAAGCAGGGCGCTACACCTCCGTGCCAGGCGCTATCCGACGTTCTGAATGGAACTGCAAGGGTTGGGGCGTCGCCCATGGTTCTTGCCGAAATCGGGAATAACGTGGGGCAGGGCGAGGATGCGCTGGCGAAAGTTGGAACGCAGACCAGAGGCATTCAGGCCGGGCGTCAAGTGAACAAAGCTCTCGAAACGGTGCCGCTGCAAACCGCCGCTGCCAAATGCTCTGCGCAGCCTAGTGGACGCGCAGGCCGTGATTCACTCCGGTAAAGATCCGCGAAAATGCGCCCCACCGGGCCAAAAATCTGCACCCCCGGCTGGCATCGTCCAAACCGGGTGCAGATGATCCGGCATCACCACGAAGGCGTCTGCTTGAAAAGGGCGCTCCCTTTTTCCGGCCTGATCCGCTTTTGCAAGGTTTCGACGTTTCGCACCAACAGAACCCCGCCGCGTTGGGTAAGATTGACAGCAAAGAAATATGGGTCACCCGGAACAGCCATACTCGGTATCGGCGCATCCCGATTTCCTGCCACACCAAGGTTAACAAAGGATTGCGCGGTCATGGCCCGCACCCTACACACCCCCATGACCTGCCCCCTCTGCACCACCGCAAACACCCCGCTCATCTCAACCCCCGTTCCCGGCGGTCCCGCTGAGGCCTCTGTCGACATCTGCGCCGCCTGCGCCGATCCGCAAACGCCGCCCGACCACTTCCGCGCTCTCGCCTCGACAATGTGGTCCGACGATCCGGCCCTGCAAGTCCTCGCCGCCCGCACTCTCAACCGCCTCGGCACCGATTGGGCGCGCGACCTTGCGGATCAACTCTACCTTGATGACGAAACGCGCGCCTGGGCTGACAACACGCCCGACGCCCTGGCCCACCGCGACAGCAACGGCGCAGCCCTCGCGAACGGCGATACCGTCGTGCTGATTAAGGATTTGCCGGTCAAAGGTGCGGGCTTTACCGCCAAGCGTGGCACTGCGGTGCACAAGATCACGCTGGTGCCTGACACTCCCGCCCACATCGAGGGCCGCGTCGAAGGCCAGCGGATCGTGATCCTGACCGAATTCGTGAAAAAGCGCGGGTAGTGCGGCCCACAAAGTTGACCCAAATCAACGCTTGTTTCGGACTAAACGGCTACCCCTTTGTCTGACCAATTCGGTCTGAAAGGATTCGCCATGCTTCGCCTTGCTTCGATACTATATTCGATTGTCGCCACCTCTCTTGCCGGGATCGGCGTGATTGCTGTGCTGACCACCGGATTTGTGGCACCGGCACCCATTGTCGGGGCGGCGTTGGCGGGGGCGGTTGCTGCGCTTCCGGTGGCCTATCTGATCGCGCGCAAGATCACCAATCCCTGAATTTTCCAGGCCAAGAGGACAGGACACGTGTATGCACAGGCTGTGTACGCGCAGTGTACGTTGTGTGACAATTAGTGCCATGTTAACCAGTGCCATGTTTCTTGGAGGAAGGACCACGGTTTCTCCCGCAAAATCAATGGAGTGTGCCTCATGACGTCCCCTTGTATCCTTTGTGTCGCCATCACCGGTTCGGTCCCCACAAAAGCCGCCAATCCGGCTGTGCCAATCAGCATCCAGGAACAGATCGAAAGCACCCACGAAGCCTATGAGGCCGGTGCCGCGATCTGTCATGCGCATGTGCGGAACGCCGATGAGACCCCGTCCTCCGACCCCGAGAAATTTGCAAGGCTTCAGGAAGGGTTGAAGAGGCATTGCCCTGATATGATTATACAATTCTCGACCGGCGGGCGGTCTGGCGCCGGGCAGGAACGCGGCGGTATGCTGTCGTTGCGTCCCGATATGGCAAGCCTGTCGGTCGGCTCCAACAACTTCCCCACCCGCGTCTACGAAAACCCGCCACAGCTGGTTGATTGGTTGGCAGGTGAAATGCAAGCCTTTGATGTTAAACCAGAAATCGAAGCATTTGACCTAAGCCACATCCACAAGGCTGCCGAAATGAACCACGATGGCCGCATCCCCGGTCAACTGTATGTACAATTCGTCATGGGGGTCAAAAACGCGATGCCAGCAGACCGTGAAACCTTTGATTTCTATATCAAAACCCTCAATCGCCTCGCACCGGATGCACAATGGTGTGCGGCCGGGATCGGCCCCAATCAGATTGTCTTGAACGAATGGGCCATCGCGCGGGGCGGGCATACCCGTGCGGGGCTGGAAGACAACGTTCGACTGGACAAGAACACCCTCGCACCATCAAACGCGGCCCTGATCCAGCGGGCGGTAAGCCTTTGTGAAAAATACGAAAGACCGGTCGCCAGCCCGGCACAGGCGCGCGAAATTCTGGGGCTGCGTCCGGTCTGATTTCGGGCACCGCGCGGGAAACCAGGAACAGGCAGACCTCGCCCTGCACTTGTGATCTCGGGCGGTACCATCATCACGGGAGATTGCCCCCCATGTCGCGCAGATTGCAGCCCCGCGCCCCGCCGCTGAGCAGTTCGGTGATGCATGCTTTTGTAAACTCCCAGATCGCATCATCATGCACCAAATGATGTGTCAGGATGCCCAGAGGTTCCTCCCGGTCGGTCGCGCCACTGCGCCGTTCCTTCAGCAAGGTAACCAACTCACCGACAATCGCCTTTGTGTCGCGCAACCCGCCGCCACCGCGCCAATTGATTGGGTCAATATGGGTGTTGATCTGGATCAGGCCGGGTGCGGCGTATCGGGCAGATCGCGGCGTGAAGGTGGACAATCCAAGGTATCCAACCTGCTGTAATATAATGGTAATATCATCAGAAATGCGGTTCCACGGAGGCACGAAAATCTTCAATAATTGCGGGCCAAAAAGAGCTTCGAGGCGCACGAGGCCGTCCGAGATTCGCCTCTGCTGTCCGGGCCGGAAGTGATTGAATTCCGCCTTCTTTTGGCCAAATGGTGCGTGATTTTCGTGTGCCCACCCGTGAACCATTGGAATAAGCGCAGAGTGTGCCGTGCAGACTTCGGTCAGGGACGGTTCTGCATCCCTCGGGACAACAGCCAGATGCACCGGGAGCCCGAGCTCTGTTGCAAGGCGTGCCAGTTCTTGCAATGCCGGGGTCACCTCGGTCGCGTCATCATCCCGCCACCAGATCGGCAGATCAATCCCGGCCTGCCGCCAATGGGCAAGCTCAGTCCGAAGCGGAGCCCAATCGACACTCATGTCCTATCGCCCCACAGATTTTCGACAATTGAAACGGTTTCAACGGCACCATCAAATTCAAAGGGGCGGCTTGGACGGGGCGGATCATTTGTGACCTGCACCACCATGGCAAGAAGCGAAGCGGCAGACATCTGTTCAGTCGCGATCTGGGCAATGCCGGGCCGGGCTGCCAGCGCCGTCGCCCTGATGCCCTGTTCCACTTCGTTCCCCGCATCAAAGGGGACAAAGACGGCGGGGCACTGGGCTTGCAACACGTCCAATGCGGTGTTGTATCCGCAAAAGGAGACAGACGCCCTTGCCCGGTACAGCATCGCGCGGAATTCTGGCCGGGCAGGTTCCGCAATCAGGTTGCTGGGGGCGGTCGCCATGATACGGGTACAGTGTTCCCTGGCATCTGCTCCCCCTATCAACAGACGCCAACGTATGGAGCTGGACAGGCGCGCCGCGTCGACGGCACAGTGGAACAAGTGCATCCCTACATCACCGCCTCCCGCACTCACAAGAATCTCGTCTTTGCCCAACCCGTTCTTGTGCTGCGGTGCAGCAGCAGGCGGGGCCACAAATCCGGTATAGCGCAGGTACGGGGAAAGGTGGTCAGAGACAGGCCAGCTTAGATCAAGAGGCATCAATGAAGGATCGGAATGCACCAGCACAGCATGATAGAATTCTTCAATGACTTCGTCTGCGAACACTGCCTTTTTTGGCTTTGACGGCGGGGCCAGAATATCACGTATTGAGGCGCAGACGATCGGTCGGTTTGGCAATCCCGCTGCGGCTTTGAGAAGGTCAAGGAATTCGTCCCGCAGGATACGCCGGCCAAACGGAAAGAGTTCGGTTATCAGGGCGTCTGGCGCAAAACCGGACAGGTGGCCAACCAGGAGGCTGGACCGCATGGCCAGGGTCCGTGGCCCCGTCTCTTGTCCTTCCGCGTCCAATAACCTAGAAAAATCAATGCCATCAGACTGCACCGGGGGGAGCTGAGAGATATTGAGCGCGTCATCCTTCAGGTGCGGCGCAGGGCGGCCGCCGGAAACGATCATTGTGTCGTGGCCTTCCTGTTCAAACGCGCGGGCAAGTGTCATCGCACGGGCCAAATGCCCGGTGCCCAGCAGATGGGTCACGACGATCATCACTTTCATGGCCCAACCTCGATCAGTCTCGCGGGTTCGTGGTCGGCGGACCAGATCCCGCCCGATATGCGTATGACATATAGTCGGTTCCGCTTGATGACGAAGGGGGCGGGACCGTCAAAATTCCAGCCCATCGCATGTGCCAGCACTATCCGCATGACGCCGATGTGACAGACGGCGACGTTGCGTCCCGCCAGGCCGCTGACCCAGGGGATCAGGCGCGCACGCATTGCGGCGGGGCTTTCGCCATTCGGTGGCGTATAGTGCCATCCCCAGTCTTCGACATGACGGTAGTCAAGTGCTGGGTCTTCAAACAGCTGCGTGCGTTTCATACCCTCCCAATCGCCCCAATCCATTTCCATCAGGCGCGCGTCGATTTGCGGTGTTCGCCCGCTCACCACCTCCGCAGTCCCGATGGCGCGCTTTAGCGGACTGGACCACAGGGATGCGGTCTGCCACTCCACTGGCAGCTGAAGCCGTATCAGGCCTGCCCGCGCTTCTTCATCCAGCGCAATATCGGTCCGCCCCTGCAATCGACCCTCGCGGTTCCAGTGGGTATGGCCATGACGCAGCATTGCAAGCTCAATCACAGTAGCACCCCGACGTCGCGAAACCCGTCACGCAGCGTGTTTGCGGCAGCTGGCAAAAGGTGCCGCCGGGCGTTTTCAAAGGAGGAGAGCTGGGCCTGTTTCAATCTGTCTGCTGATCCGATGAGGTCTTGCACCCGTGCCGCAAGCGCGCCTGGCCCGCCATCCGGTGAGGGGCTGAACCCCGCCGGCACAACCTCCCGCACACCGGGACGATCCTGCGCGACGACTGCAAGGCCGGCCGCCTGCGCTTCAAGATATGCCATGCCAAAGGCTTCGTTGACGCCGGGCCAGAAGAATATCCCATGCGCGGTATATTGTTGGGCCAGTTCTTCCGACGATAAGGCCCCAAGCAGCCGAACATTCGACCCAAAGGGCTGGAACAGGGCCATGACCTGTTCCCGCGCCGGGCCGTCCCCGGCGATGGCAAGCGTCCAGCGGTCGGATTTGAGCAGATGCAGGGTTTGGGAGATCAGCTCATAGGACTGTAATTTGTCCCGCTCCCGCATCATCCCAACAGCAAACAGACCAGACCCGCGCGGTCGGGCCCCTTCAACGTCCTTTCGGTCAAGAAAGGGCCGAAGGTGGCGCAGTTTCTGGGTTGGTGGTGCGTAGGCCCGGAGCGCTTCTGCATCGTGATTGGTGAAATGAAACACCAGATCGGCGCGATCTGTGGCATCCTCGGCTGCGCGGGAAAACGCCGCCCAATTCCCGGTCAAACGCTTTTTTGCGCGGGTAGATTCGACCTGTAGGTATGGAATTTCAAGAGCTTGGCACACGGTCGGCCCGAGAAGGTCAGGCGCTTTGTAGTAATTGTGGTAGGTGATCCATGCCCGCCATCCTTGCAGTTTGCCACGCTCAATCATCCCTATAGCTTCGGTCCGGGCCTGCTGCAAAAGCTGTTCCTGCACAGTGCTGTTGCCCTGGCCATCGCGCGATTGAAATTGACTGGCGATCACCACATCTGCCCCGGCGAACCGCAGGGCCGACAACAGGGATCGCGCAACGGTTCGGTCGCCAGACGGCACGGTATGGTCCGGATGTTTCATCGGCGCGTAAAAGGCAACCTTCATCTGTGGGCTGCCGACAAAAGCCCGTCCAACCGGGATTTGAGCTGCTGAATGCCAGGATGCATCAGGAAATCACGCGTCAACCGGGCATAGGCGTTTTCGGCCATGTCCGCGCCCAACCCCGGATCCTGTGCAAACCGCTGCATTGCAGCGGCCAGCGCCTTTGGCGCGTCGTCTGTCAGAATGCCGTGGACTTCGGACGTGATGAATTCCGGTATGGCCGAAACGGCAGTGCTGAGGATGGGCAGCTTTTGACTGGCCGCCTCCATCAGAACATTGGGCAATCCGTCTCTGTCCCCATCGGCGGCAATCCGGGACGGCAGCACAAAAAGATCTGCCGCGCGCATGGCGGCGATGACCTCCGGCTGATCGCAGGCACCTGCCCAGGTGATGCGCGCGCCAAGGCCCAATGAGGCCGCGCGGGCCTGCATCACGCCGGCAAGGGAACCACCGCCGATATGTTGCCATTGCCAGTCAAGGTTTTCCGGAAGCAGGGCCAGTGCATCAATGAGATTATCGAAACCCTTTTTCTCCACCAGGCGTCCAACCGACACCATCCTGAACGGGGCGTTCAACCCGCGAGAGCCGCGCAGCGGCGGCGCAGGGAACCGGGTCAGGTCAAGACCGTGGTAGATCAAATCAACCCGCGCCGGATCATCAGCGAGCGCGCGCAGGTGTCTGGCGCCAAATCCCGTACAGGTGGCGCCAAATTCCGCGCCAAAGTGACCGGCGTCCAGTTTTTCCCGCAGTTCCCATTCGGGGGAAGTCCAGATGTCCTTTGCATGTGCCGAGAAAGACCACGGAACCCCTCTCAGTATCGCGGCATACCGTGCAACAGACGATGGCGTATGGAGAAAGTGAGCGTAAAGCCCAAGAGTTTCTGGCGGAAGCTCATGTGCCATCACGCAGGCCTGACCAAAACGGCGGCGGCGGTTCGCTGTATCATCGCGCGCAAGGTCTGCGGCATAGGCGGCGGCGGCGGCCTCAAACCCCGGCAGGTCGGCGACGGCGCCCATTGCCCTGGCAACGCGGTATGGTTCATCCCGAAGATATTCAGGCAGGTACCGCACCGGGGCTTTCAGGCGGTCGTGCAGCGGATGTGTCTTGGTGTCCGTTGGATGGCGCAGGGACCAGATTTCAAAATCAACACCACTTTCTTCGAGCGCCACCAGTTCCTGTGCGATGAAGGTTTCCGACAGGCGCGGCCAGCCTTTGACAACAACGGCCAGTGTCGGGCGCGCGCCGTTCACGATGCGCGCCCTTGCTCCATCAAGGCGCGGGCCCGTTTCACAACCACATCCAACCCGTCAAGCAGCCCGTTCGCCCCGGCATCGGAGGGTTTGCCCAGGTGGGGCAGACTGCGGATTGCCTTGATCATGGCGGCGCTGTTCATGCCGTCGCGTTCTTCGTCCAACATTGCGACAAGGCCCAGTTGCTCGGCGCGGCTGGCCCTGATCCATTGCTCCAGACGCGGAACGGTACGGGGCACGATCACTGCGCGTTTGTCGAACGACAGCACTTCGCAGAAGGTGTTGTAGCCCCCCATGCAGATGACCCCTTCGGCACCGGCAAAAAGCGCCTCGATCCGGCTGTCAAATCCCTGTGCAATGACGCGCCCGTTCAGTTTTGCCACCCGCGCGTCAAAGGCGTCGCGCACATCCCCGGACAGGAAGGGGCCATAGATCAGCACAGCATTGGGGCCTAATGTCGGGTCTTCTTCGTAGGCGGCAAGGGCCAGATCGACCATTGTCGCCCCATCGCCGCCGCCGCCAGGTGTAATCAGGATATAGGGTGTATCCGGAACCTCGGATGGATCCGTCATTTCGCGGCGCAGATAGCCGGTCCAGTACATCCGCGCCCTGATCCGGTCAGACAGCGGCAGCCCATCTGTGGGGTCATAGACGTCACGCACACCGTAAACCCAGATTTCATCATAGAAGTTTTCAGCGGCGTCGATGGCGCCCTTGCGGTCCCACTCCTCGGCAAGAACCTCCGGTTCGTCCAGCACATCACGCAGGCCCAGCACCGTACGGGTCTTGCCACGATGGCTCAGCCATTCGAGGGTTGGCAGCAATTCACCACGAAAGCCAGTTGGTTCCTTGTCAACGATCAAAAGGTCCGGCTCGTATTGCTCAACGGCGGTCTGGATCAGGCCCGCACGCAGGGCGGTTGTATTCTCAAGGTCCATTCCAAGGGTTTGGCTGACATAGCTGCCATCGGGCAACTTGGTGACACCGGGTAAACGAATGTGATCGACCCGCTCGGGAAAGGTGAAACGTCCGGCCACCGGAGACCCGGTCAGGATGATGGCAGAGGCGTGTTTATCACCCTTGGTGATCGCGGTTGCCAATGCCCGTGAGCGTCTCAGGTGGCCCAGGCCAAATGTGTCGTGGCTATAGAACATCACTCTGCGTGATGCCTGTGCCAGATTTGGGGCTGTCTTGGTTTTATCTGCCATCAATTCCACGTCAGTCAAAGCCTCAGGTCACTGCCCGATTTCCCGAATATCCCCTTGATGTCGTAGAGCACCGCGCCCTGTTTGCCAAAGGATCGAACCGTATCGCTGCCCATTTCGACAAATTCACGATGCCCAACGGCCACGACAATCGCGTCGTATGCCCCCGCATCAGGCTCCTGAACCGAAACGACCCCATGATCAGAACGCAGTCTTTCGGTCCCGACCCAGGGGTCATGCACATCGACACTGATGGCATAGGAACCCAACTCGGCGACGATGTCGGCGACACGGGTATTGCGGGTATCGGCGCAGTTTTCCTTGAACGTGTACCCCAGAATCAGAACTCTCGCACCCCGTACGGCGATGTCGCGGGCCAACATTGCCTTGACCAGGGTCTGGGCAACATGCGCGCCCATGTGATCGTTTATGCGCCGCCCCGCCAGGATCACTTCGGGGTGATAGCCAAGCTGTTCGGCGCGGTAGGTCAGGTAATAGGGGTCCACGCCAATACAATGCCCGCCAACCAGACCCGGCCGGAAAGGCAGGAAATTCCACTTGGTTCCCGCCGCTTCCAGCACCTCCAGTGTATCAAGTCCCAGCCGGGAAAAGATCAGTGAGAATTCATTGACCAGAGCGATGTTCAGATCGCGCTGGGTGTTCTCGATCACCTTCGCGGCCTCAGCGGTCATGATGGAGGACGCCCGGTGCAGCCCGGCTTTGACCACGGGGGCGTAAATCGCCTCGACCCGGTCGAGCGTTTCATCATCCTGCGCGGCAATGATCTTGACGACATTTTCCATCGAATGCTCGGCGTCGCCGGGATTGACCCGTTCGGGGCTGTAGGCCAGCTTGATACCCTTTCCCGCCTCCAGCCCGCTTGCCGCCGCGAGGGCCGGGCCGCAGACCTCTTCGGTGACACCCGGATAGACAGTGCTTTCGAGCACCACCAATGCGCCCGACGTCAGATGCGGGGCAATTGTCGCGCACGCACCCAGCACCGCCCCCAGATCAGGCGCCTTTGCATCGGTGATCGGAGTGGGAACGGCAATAATGAAGGCTGTGCAGCCCACAAGATCAGCAGGGTCGTTCGTGAACCTGGCGGTGCTGTCCGCAACCGATCTTTCCGCGACCTCGCCGGTCGGGTCGCGCCCATCATGCAGCGCAGCGATGGTCGGGGCATGGGTATCAAGCCCGACAACATCAATCCCCGCACGGGCCAGGGCCAGCGCCAAGGGCAACCCGACGTATCCGAGGCCCAGAACAGCAATACGGTCCTTCTGCTCTGCTGGGGCCATGGGCGCTCCTTCGTCTTCGGGGGTCTTAACCGGCCCATTTCGTCAGCAGCACCATGCACGGATTCCCGAAGTTTGTAAAACGCATGTACACAAACAAGAAAGCAGGCCGCTCTTGGCGGGATCGACCGATTGCAATGGACATGCCGCTCGCCTAGCCTGCTTTTAATCTATCGGTGCGTCAGGGGTTGTCATGCGCAGCATTTTCTTGTGGGTTCTCGTTGTGTGCATCGCGCTTGTGCCCCCCCTCGCTGGAGCCCGGGCGCAGGGGCTATCCTCTGTTCTGGCTCAGGGCGACGGGTTGGCCGACGGGAGCGTCCAGCGCATCGAGGACATCATCGCCAAGGCCGCCGAAAACGGCGTGAGCGTGGTGGTGATCGACAGCGCCGGGACTCTGATGGCGCAAATCGACGACAAGCAGCCGGATGCCGATGAGACCGGCGAAAGGGTGATCCCCGAGTCCTCTGCGCTGATGCATTTGCAGGACAACCTGGTCAGGTTCCGTGCCGCGCTGGTGGACCGGCTGCTGAGCCTGCCTGTGGCCTTCAACGAGGTCGTGTACATTCTGCGCGCGGCAAGCCCCGATGGGACGCTCGGCGCTTTCGGTCAGGCGCTGTTTTTCAGCCTGCTGATGTTCGCCGCGGGGATGATTGTGGAAAGCCAGATCTTCGGCAAACGTATCATGAAACGATTTGTCGTGGCCCGGATCCGCAGACATCCCGAAGGCTATGCCGAGAAAATGCCGTTCCTGGCATTTCGCTTTCTTGCGGGGGTTTTGGGTATTCTAGTGTCGATGGCCGTGGCCTACGTCCTTGGTGTTTCCCTTTTTGGCACGCTTGAGGACACCGCGATGCAATACACGGTCACGCTCATCAACATAGGCTATTTTTCCAGCCGTTTTGTCTGGATTCTGTGGCGTATGATCCTGTCCCCGTTTCTGTCGCAATATCGCATTCCCGCCCTGAGCGACCATGATTCCAAGGTGCTTTATCGCTGGCTCTGCCTTGTGGCGACCCTTGATATTTGCGCCATCCTGTTTGGGTATTGGATCGCGGAACTGGGCCTGAACTATGACGTCTATGCGTTTTTGTCTGCCGTGCTTTCCGCAGCTATCGTTCTCATCAATATCCTGATGGTGGTGGTCACCTATCCGGCGATTTCGGGGGCCATGCGCAATGGCCGGGCCGTAACCGACTGTACATTCGCGGTGCGCGTGCTCAGCCGCATCTGGGCTCCGGTTGTGGTGGCCTATGTCCTGTTTGCCTGGTTTGAAGTGACCTATGATCTGGTGCTGGGCAACCCCGGCAACGTGCCCCTGATCGCAGGGGCGTATGGCATCATCATCTCGATCATGGTGGTCTACGGGGCGATCAACTTTGTAATTGAACGCAGCTTTGCCCGCGCCCGCGCCATTCGCCGGGTGAACAGCATTCGCGAAGAAGAGGCCGAGCAGGAAGCCGCACTTGCCGTTGCAGAAGCAATAGCAACCCAGGAGGAAGGGGCTGCAACGGATGTTGTGCGGCTGGCGGAGGAGTTGCAGGAGACCAGGGCCGCAGTTGCCCAAGAAGAGGCAATGTCAGGGCTGCCGTCCCGTCCCGCGCTCCACACTTACGAGGCGCTGGCGCGGCAGGTGGCGGGCATTCTCGCCTTTGTGGCCGGCCTCAACGCTTTTTTCTACATCTGGGACAACGATGGTGCCGAGATGGTCGAAGGCTATGCTGTGCGGCTGCTCGATCTCTTGGTGATTATCCTTATCGGCTATATCGTCTATCACGCATTCCGTATCTGGATTGATGGCAAGATCCAGGAAGAACAGGGCGAGGAGCAAGAGGCCGTACTGGGGGACGAGGGAGGCGGATCATCCGCCAGCCGATTGGCGACACTCTTGCCGCTGTTTCGCAACTTCACCCTGATCGTCGTGGTGGTGACGATCATCCTGATTATCCTGATGGAGGCGGGGATCAATGTAGGTCCGTTGTTTGCCGGTGCCGGTATTGTCGGCGTTGCCATCGGCTTTGGTTCCCAGGCGCTTGTGCGCGACATCTTTGCCGGAGCTTTCTTTTTGTTTGATGATGCCTTTCGCAAGGGCGAGTATTTGGACGTCGGCGGTGTCAAAGGCACCGTTGAAAAGATATCTGTCCGGTCGTTTCAACTGCGCCATCATCTGGGGGCCCTGCACACCATCCCCTTTGGTGAATTGCAGGTCATGACCAATTATTCCCGTGATTGGGTGATGATGAAGCTGCCCTTGCGTGTCACCTATGACACGGATGTTGATCACGTTCGTAAACTGGTCAAGAAACTGGGCCAGCAGCTTCTTGACGATCCAGTCATAGGGGCCGATTTCATCCAGCCGCTCAAGTCCCAGGGCGTGATCGAGATGCAGGACAGCGCAATGATTATCCGGGTCAAGTTCATGACAAAACCGGGCGATCAATGGGTGATCCGCAAGCGCGTTTACGAAGAAATCCGCGCCCTGTTCGAGCGGGAAGGCATCAAGTTTGCCCACCGCGAGGTAACGGTGCGGCTGGCCGACGGCAAGGTGGATGAGCTCTCCGAAGGACAGCGCAACGCGGTTACGGCCGCCGCTCAGGCGTCAATCGACGACGAACTTCCCGAAGAGGGCGCGGCGGACGCAAGTGGGGGGGATGACCGTTGATTTGACCTTGTGCCTTTCAGGGCTAATTAACTGAGCCAAACACCATCGGAGAAAACCATGATTCATACGCGACGCCATTTCCTGACCACCGGCGCAGCCGCCGCAGGGACGGTCACACTGCTTCCGTTTGCCGCGCGCGCGGCAGCCCACGAAAGTGATGTTTTTGAAACCGCAGCAGGGACTATCACCGTCCACCCCGTGTCCCATGCCTCAATTGTTCTCGAAACACCCAAGGGCACCATCTATGTTGACCCGGTTGGGGACCCGGACCGATATGCCGGTTTTCCCGATCCGGATCTTATCCTGATTACCCATGAGCATGGCGACCACTACAACGAAGAGACGCTGACTGCGATTGCCACCAGCGGCACCCGGATGATTACAAACCCTGCTGTCTTTGCAAAGTTGTCCGACGACCTCAAGAGCATGTCCACCGGGGTTGGCAATGGGGCAAAGGCAATGTTTGCCGAAATGGAGATCGAGGCGATCCCGGCCTACAACACGACCAATGAGCGCAAGAAATTTCACC
The DNA here is from genome assembly GCA_963976125.1 of uncultured Sulfitobacter sp. Classification (GTDB taxonomy): domain Bacteria; phylum Pseudomonadota; class Alphaproteobacteria; order Rhodobacterales; family Rhodobacteraceae; genus Sulfitobacter. The sequence continues at coordinate 18,819 of CAXBKL010000037.1, forward strand.
CGCAAGGCCGCGATAATGGGTATGTGCTGAACTTTGAGGGTTTCAGAATGTATATCTCGGGCGATACCGAGGACGTGCCGGAGATGCGGGCTCTGAAAAATATCGACCTGGCGTTTGTCTGCATGAACCTGCCGTTCACGATGGACGCGGCCGCGGCGGCTTCTGGGGTGGCCGCATTTGCCCCGACATATGTCTATCCATATCACTATCGTGGCCGGGATGGCGGCACACAGGACCCCGCCGAGTTCGCCAATCTTCTGAGCGGCAACACAGAGGTGAAATTGGGCAACTGGTACGGGTAGCAAAAACGGGGCGCCCCTACCGCCAGACAACAAACCCCATGCGCCGCCGGCGGATCGAAAAACCCCTGACGGTGTGGCGTCGCCTCATCACGTCATGAAATGCCTGCGCGGCCGTCAGGCTCTCTTGCGGCCCGAAGGTCACGTCGTCGGGCAAAGGGATCGGCGTTAGCCGAGGTTGGCTTTCGAAAACATGCGGTGGTTCAGCCCTTGTAGGGGTCAAGCGAGGCGCGCAGACCATCCCCAAGGAAGTTGAACGCCAATACCACAACAATGATTGGCAGCATCGGTATTGCCGTCCACCAATAGATTTCAATGCTCGCCAGGTTCTGGGCATCATTCAGCATGACCCCCCAACTTACCGCTGGTGCGCGCAAACCAAGTCCAAGGAAGCTCAACGCGGTTTCCCCCAGGATCATCGCAGGTATCGACAGGGTTGCACTGGCAATCAGGTGAGACATGAAGTTCGGCAACAGATGCCGTCGGATCACCCGCGACGGCCTTGCGCCCATCATTTCAGCAGCTTTTACAAATTCCTCTTCCCGCAAGGACAGGAATTTGGACCGCACCGCACGGGCCAATCCCGGCCAGTCGAGAATACCAAGGATGATGGATATGATAAAGAATACCGCAACCGGCCCCCAGTTGGACGGCACCGCAGCAGACAGAGCCAGCCACAGGGGCAGTTCCGGCAGAGAGCGTAGAATTTCGATGACGCGGTTGATGATCCAGTCGGTCTTGCCCCCGAAATACCCGGCCATCGCCCCGAATGTGATGCCCAGAAGGAAGGACACGGTGATGCCGATGATCCCCACCGTCAGCGACAATTGTGCGCCGTAGAGGATACGGCTGAACACATCACGGCCCAGACGGTCAGAGCCCCAGACGAACACCGTCGCCCCTTCGGGGGCACAGAACAGGTGGGTGTCCGACGGGATCAGGCCAAACAGGCGATACGCGTCGCCTTCGCAAAGGAACTGCAAGGGCGCGGGTGTTGTTGTATCGGTGGCATAGGTCCAGCGGAAATTCTCCAGATCCGCCGTGGCGGTGATCGGGTAGACATATGGCCCGACAAAGGATCCTTCATGCCACAGGTTGATGCTCTGTGGCGGGGCATAGAGGTAATCGGCACTGCGTTCATTTGGCGTATAGGGCGCGACAAATCCCGCAATCGGCAGGATAAGGTAGCAGGTCAGCAGGAATATGCCCGAGATCAGCGCCAGCTTGTGCCGACGGAATTTGCGCCACGTCAGCACCCATGCAGGCGCATCCATGTCGGACCGTTCCGGGGCGCTGATGTCGATCTCGTCGCTCCAGGGTTCCGGGTCGACGTATCGCTTGTCTTGATCCGCATCCATGCTCATGTATCACGTCCACCATAGCGAATGCGCGGATCCAGCAGGACCAGCAGAAGGTCAGAGATCATCGTCCCGATCAACGTCAGAAGTGCCACAAACATCAGAATGAACGCCGCAAGAAACTGATCCTGCGATTTCAACGCCGTGAGAAGCGAGGGGCCAATGGTCTGCAGACCCAACACCACCGAAACAAGGACCGACCCCGATACCATTGCGGGCAACAGGTTGCCAATGTCGGCAACAAAGGGGTTGAAGGCCATACGCAACGGGTATTTTGCCAGCAAACGCGCCGGAGCCATGCCCTTGGCGCGGGCCGTTTCGACATAGGGTTTGCTCAGCTCGTCCAGCATATTGGCGCGCAAGCGCTGCATCATCGCGGCAGCACCCGAAGTGCCGATCACAAAGGTCGGAACGATCAGGTGCAACAGGATCGACTTTACCTTTTCCCACGACATTGGCTCACCTTCCAACGCGGGGTCCATCAGGCCGCCGATGGGCAGATTGAAATATTTGTTGCCGTAGTAGAACAGGATCAGGGCCAGCAGGAAGTTGGGCGTCGCCAGCCCAAGGTAGCCGACAAAGCCGGCGCTGTAATCGACCCAGGTCTCCGATTTTGCCGCAGCGAGAACACCAAGGGGCAAGGCCACCGCATATACAAACACAACCGCTGCAAGATTGACCAGAACAGTCAGCCAGAGCGCGCTCCCCACAATCTCACCGACGGGGCGGTCAAATTCGAATGACCATCCGAAATCGCCCTGCAACAACCCGGCAAACCCATTTGGCCCCGGCATGATACCGGCCCAAATCATGTATTGTTCCCACAAGGGCCGATCGAGCGCATATTCGGTGCGCAGGAATTCGGCCTTGGCCACGCCCTCTGCCTGACCCGTGGCGCGCAGTTCGGCAATCTGATTGGACAGATAGTCCCCCGGCGGCAGGTTGATGATGGCAAAGACCAGAATCGATACAACCCACAGCGTCAACAACATCGTGAACAGGCGATAAATCGCATAGCGGATGAACATCATTGCGTCACCTGCTGGAAAGGTTCGTCGAAATAGAATTCGTCGATCCGATGCACGCCGAAATGTGCCCCCGGCTCAAATGCCCAAATCGCCTTTTCCGGCACGTTGCGCAGATGTTTATTCACCACAACCGGTTGCGGTGCCTCGGATAGAATGCCAATTGCGTATTGCTGATCCGCGTGAATATCGAGCATCTCCTGCCAGATCATCCGGCGTTCACCGGTGTCGAATGTGTGGGACCAGTCCTTTGCCAAGACCATCAGGCGCTTGGCGGGTTCCATGTCCGGCGGCTCTCCTGCAGTGCCGCCAGAGGCGTAGTACTGACCCCATTTTGGCCAGGCAAAGAATTCCTGATTGGTGGGTGCCAGATATTTAGGCGAGGTGGATTCCGTTGGTAACCCATTGTCCCAACCATACCAGATCGCCGCCATGCTGATGCCCGCATAGACCCGATTGCGCAGGATGTCGCGGTCCAGCGGTCGCATGACAAGCTGGATGCCCAATTCGCGCCATGTGTCGGCAACGATGGCCAGCGCGTTCTCGACCTCTTGCCGTTCGCCGGCGGTTTCGATCACGAATTCCATCGGTCTTCCGTCCGGCAACTTGCGCAACCCCGATGGCGTACGTTCAGACAGCCCCATTTCGTCCAATAGCCGGTTCGCACCTTCCATGTCAGTAGCGGCCCAGGCAAGAAGATCCTTGCGTGAATACAATGGGCTGCTGGACAGTACGGCCATACCGCCTTCAGCCGCCAGACCGAAGTAAAGGGCGCGGTTTATCATGCGGCGGTCGATGCCCATGCTGAGCGCCCGACGGAACCGCACGTCCCGCATTACCCCGCGCCAGACTGCATCGCGGAAATTCAGGTTGGGATAGATTGCGATCTGGCTTGCCACCCCGTTGCCCCAGAGCAGCGTCCGGTAGTTGCCACCATCCGCCTCGCCTTTCTTGAGGATCGAAATGTCGGGGAAATCAAGGCCGCGTGCCTGCAGGTCAACCTCGCCGGCATTTGCCTTGGCGGCGATCAGGCCACCCCCAACGATGTTCATTTCAACGACGTCAATATAGGGCAGTTGCGCGCCGCGTGCGTCGATGCGGTGATAATAGGGGTTGCGGACAAAAAGCTGGCGCGACGTCTTGTTGCTGGACGCGTTGATCCAGGGCTGCAAGGTCGGCATCGCAGGATTGTCGAACTTGTACATGTTGTCACGGCGATTGTGCAGCGCCGCCCAGCTTTTGACCCGTGCCTTACGGATCGCTTTCTTGAGCGTGGCAGGGTCCGCAAAGTCGCCGTGAAACTGCTTGAGGTAATGCGCGGGCCGATAGATGAACGGCGGGCTGGCCTGCGCCAGCAGCGGCAGGAAACTCGGGTTCGGGTTCGACCACTCGAAAATGACGGTGTATTTGTCGGGGAAGGTCACGCTGCCCAGCTCGCCGTCGACAATCATGAACTCCGGCGGTCCAGAGGGCGTGATCTTGGCATTGCCGATGACGTTTTCCCACCAATACCGGAAATCATCCGATGTGAACGGCACACCGTCCGACCACCGATGACCGGGCCGCAGGCGCATCACGAAGCGGCGGTTTTCTATGATCTCGATGTCCTGCAGGATGTCTGGGTAAAGCGTGTAATCAGGGGCGTAGCCAACCAGACGGGCATAGCCATAGACCACCATTTGCCGCACATCCTTGGTCCGCGAAACCAGCGTCCGAAGGGTGCCACCCTGCTTGCCGAATTTGCGGCCCTTTGCCTCGAGATCGACAATCAGCGGGGTTGAAGGCAGCCGTTCCGCCACCGGGGGCAGGTCGCCGCGTCCGACTTCCAAAGACCAGAAGGAGGATTCCTGAAGCTCCAGTTCGGCAACAACAGGTGTGGCAATTATCACAAGTAAAAAGGCAATCAATCTACGCATAGCATCTTACCATATGGCCGGGCTCCAGTTCGCGCAATGCAGGGGCCGTGTCCCCTTCAAAGCGAAACATTTCGGGCCAGTTTCGCGGTGAACCGGCACCTTTGGCAACCAACTCGAGGTTGATCGGCCGATTGATGTCCGGATCCGGCTGTGCCGCAATCAATGCTTTGGTGTAAGGATGTTGTGGATTGTGAAAAAGTGTGTCGGGCGGGGCCTGTTCTACAATGACCCCCGCACGCATCACCGCAACCTCGTCGGCGATCCGTGCGACCACGGCCAAATCATGGCTGATGAATAGATAGCTGAGGTTCGCGCGATCACGGATGTCTTCAAGCAACGTCAGGATCTGGTCCTGCACGGAAACATCAAGGGCCGAAGTTGGTTCGTCGCAAATCAGCAATTTGGGATCAAGCGTCAGCGCGCGGGCAATCGAAAGGCGTTGTCGCTGGCCGCCTGAAAACGCATGCGGGTAGCGGTGCAGCATGTCCGGGTTCAATCCGACCCAGCGCAACATTTCCGCGGCTTTCTCGCGCCGGTCGGCGCGGCTGCCGATCTGGTGAATGTCCATGGGTTCGGTCAAGGCATCCAGCACGCGCATTCGCGGGCTGAGCGACGAATAGGGGTCTTGAAACACCATCTGTGCTTGACGTTGGAACCGAGTGCGCTGTGCGGTGTTCATCGCATGAACCGGCATTGGCGCCTCGCCCGGTTCAGGCAGAAACAACACCTCGCCGCCGGGATCGGGGCGTTCGGACCCAAGTGCGACACGCGCACAGGTTGTCTTTCCCGACCCGCTTTCGCCAACGACGGCCATTGTCTTGCCGCGCTGAACCTTCAGGTTGACGTCACGGCAAGCAGAGATCTTGGCCGGTTTGCGCCATCCGCCCGCGCGCATCGTGAACGTCTTGGTGATGTCCTTGAGTTCCATGATGAGATCGTCTTGCGGCACGGCCCGCGCCGGACGTGCAGCTTTGGGTATCATCGGGGCCGCGGCAAAGAGCTTGGCGGTGTATCCATGAGCCGGCGCGCCCAGCACGTCGCGGGCCGACCCTGCTTCCATGACCCGGCCCTTGTTCATCACCACAACATGCTCGGCCATATTGGCCACAACGCCGAGATCATGGGTGACCAGAATGACGGCCATCTTGGTCTCGGCCTGCAATCGGCGGATCAGCCCCAGAACCTGTGCCTGTGTTGTCACGTCAAGCGCCGTGGTTGGTTCATCGGCGATCAGAAGTTCAGGTTTGGCAACCATCGCCATGGCGATCATGGCGCGCTGGCGCATCCCGCCCGACATTTCGAAGGGGTAACTGCTCCAGGCACGATCAGGATCAGCAAACCCAACCTTTTCAAACTGTTCCAGAACGCGACGCTTGGCTTCGCCCGAACCGATTTTGCGGTGCAACCGCAACACTTCGGCCACCTGATTTCCCAGCCGGTGCAGGGGCGATAGCGACCGCATGGGTTCCTGAAAGATCATCGAAATCCGATCACCCCGGATGTCGCGCAACTTGCGTTCCGACACCCGCATCAAGTCCACTTCGCCCGTTTCGCCAAAAAATGTGACGCGCCCGCCTCGCACCTGAGCGGCCTCGGGCAGGATACGCAGCGCGCTTCGACAGGTCAGGGTCTTGCCGGATCCGCTTTCTCCAACCAACGCAAGCGTCTGGCCCGCCTTTACGGAAAAGCTGACATCGCGCACCACTGGGGGCGCTTTGCCGAATCCAATCGTCAGCGCTTCTACTTCCAGCAAAGAGGTCATCTACGTCCTGTCGTTAACGGCAAGGTTTGTTCGAATCGGAGTGAAGCCGATTTGTGGGCCGGGGTCCAGCAATCAGTTCACCGGTTTCGCGCCTTTGCCTCTACACATTCCCTTCAGACCGCATCATGGTAAGGGCTGTGCAGAAATTGGGAGCCTGATTATGAGCCGTTTGGACATCTTTATCGCCCGCATGGTGTCGCAGCGGGCCTGCCTCAACCACGCCGCGCATGCCACGGCGGCAATGCCCGGTCCGGTATTTGAATTGGGTCTGGGCAATGGCCGGACCTACCACCACATGGTTGAAACCATGCCGGGGCGCGACATCTATGTTTTTGAACGCGCCGTCGCGGCCCATCCAGACAGTACACCGCCGGAGGACAGGCTCATTCTCGGCGATGTAAGGGAGACCCTGTCACAGTCGCTTGCGCGTTTTGGCCCGACGGCCTCGCTTATTCACGCCGACCTTGGCGGGCACAACCTGGACAAGAACGACGCCTTTGCGCGTCTTGTCTCGCCTTTGATCGAACCCTTGTTGGCACCGGGCGGTATGATGGTGTCCAGCGACCGGATGTATTTTGAGAATTTGACCGAATGCGAATTGCCCGATGATGCTGTTCCGGGCCGTTGCTTTATCTATCGGTGAGCCGGACTGCTGTTCGGTGGCTTGAAGGAGATGACCAAGATGACAGACAAGATTGCCTATGAACGCCACGGTGACATTGCCGTGCTGCGCATTCAGAACCCGCCGGTCAATGCACTGGCCCAGGCCGTGCGGCAGGGCCTTTCCGATGCGATGGACCGTGCAGAGGCCGACACCGGCGTCAGGGCCGTTCTGATTGTCGGAGATGGCCGCGCTTTCATAGCGGGCGCGGATATTACGGAATTTGGCAAACCTCCGGTGACGCCGCATCTGCCGGTTTTGTGCAACCGGATTGAGGCATCCCCGCTGTTGGTTGTCGCCTCCATGCATGGGGTGTCTCTGGGGGGCGGATTGGAAGTGGCGTTGTCTGCGCATTACCGCATCGCGCAGCCTTCGGCGCGGGTGGGTCTGCCGGAAGTGCATCTGGGGTTGCTGCCGGGGGCCGGTGGCACCCAGCGTTTGCCGCGTCTTACGGGTGCAGAACCGGCAATCGAGATGATTACATCGGGCCGCCATGTCAAGGCATCCGAGGCTCTGGAAATGGGCATAATTGACCGGGTAACCGAGGGCGATCCGCGAGAGGTCGGGCTGGCCTTTGCGCAGGAATTGCTTGATCGGGATGCCCCGCGCCGTCCTGTTAGCGAATTGCCGGGGGCGGAGCCGCTCGATTGGGACGCAACCTATGACAATGTGTTGAAAAAGGGCCGCGGCCAGATCAGCCCCGCCACTGCCGTGCGGGCGGTGCAGGCCGCCTCCGAGTTGCCCTTTGACGCGGGCCTCGCCGCAGAACGCCGAATGTTCGCGGACCTGATGCAGACGGACCAGCGCCAGGGCATGATCCACGCGTTTTTCTCGGAACGCGCGGTCAGCAATTTGCCGGAGCTGAAAGGTATCGCCCCGCGCGCCTTGAATGCCATTGGCGTGATCGGTGGCGGCACGATGGGCGCAGGGATCGCGACCGCCTGTTTACTGGCCGGGATGTCGGTGGTGCTGATCGAGATGAGCGAGGACGCCTGCAACGCGGCCGGGAAGCGGATCGCCGGAAATCTGGCGGGTGCCTTGAAACGCGGCAAGATCAGTCAGCCGCAGCACGACGCATTGATGGGCGAGGCACTGGCGCTCTCGCAAAGCTATGACGCGCTGTCAGACGTTGATCTGGTTATTGAAGCGGTGTTCGAGGACATGTCCGTCAAACGCGAGGTTTTTGGCAAGCTTGATGCCGCGTGCAAGCCGGGCTGCGTTCTGGCGTCGAACACCTCGTATCTGGACATCAACGAAATCGCGGCGGCCACCGCGCGCCCCGCTGATGTGATCGGGTTGCACTTCTTTTCACCCGCCCATGTGATGAAACTGCTTGAAGTGGTTGTCGCGGACCATACGGAGGCGGATGTTGTGGCGACAGGTTTTGCCTTGGGCAAGGCGCTTGGCAAGGTATCCGTGCGCGCGGGTGTCTGTGATGGCTTTATCGGCAACCGCATTCTGGCGGTCTACCGCGATGCGGCGAACCACATGGTGCTGGATGGCGCAACGCCGTTTCAGATCGACAAGGCGCTGGTCGGTTTCGGCTTTGCGATGGGACCATTTGCCGTGGCGGATCTTGCTGGTCTCGACATCGGGTGGGCCACGCGCAAACGCAAGGCACCGCACCGCCATCCCCAGGAACGGGTGCCCACCTATATCGACCGGCTCTGTGAACAGGGGCATTTCGGCCAGAAAACCGGCGAAGGATACTACGTCTACGAAAAGGGCAAACGCGGCGGTGTGCCGAACCCAAAAATTGCTGATCTTGTTGCCGCTGAGCAAGCCGAGCTGGGAATTACGCCACGTCCTTTCAGCGACGAAGAGATTGTGCGCCGCTACATGTGTGCGATGGTAAACGAAGCCGCCAGGGTTGTGGGCGAAGGCATCGCACGGCGTCCTCTGGACGTCGATATGACGTTGCTCTTTGGCTATGGCTTTCCGCGGTATTGGGGTGGTCCGATGAAATGGGCTGATATTCAGGGACTGGACAAGGTTTTGGCGGACATTGAATCTTTCGCAGATGAAGACGCCTGGTTCTGGCAACCTGCCCCGCTGCTTACCGATTTGGTGGCCCAGGGCCGTACATTTGATGATCTTAACAAGGACGCTGCAAAATGAAACAAGCCGTAATTGTCTCCACCGCCCGCACGGGGCTTGCGAAATCCTTTCGTGGTTCGCTGAACATGACCCACGGGGCCGCCATGGGCGGCCATGCCGTCCAACATGCGGTTGAACGTGCGGGCCTTGATCCTGCGCAAATCGAAGATGTGGTGATGGGCTGCGCCAACCCCGAAGGGGCTACAGGCGGCAACATCGCCCGCCAGATCGCCCTGCGCGCAGGCCTGCCGATCACGGCGGCCGGGGTCACCGTCAACCGTTTTTGTTCATCAGGACTTCAGACCGTTGCAATGGCGGCCAATGCGATCACCCAGGAGGGCGCAGGCCCGATGGTCGCAGGTGGCGTCGAGAGCATCTCGATGGTCGCGCCCACCTCAAAGACCGTCAAGGACGCCTGGCTCGAAGAACACAAACCCGCCGTCTACATGGCAATGATCGAAACCGCTGACATTGTCGCGGAGCGCTATGGCATCAGCCGCGAATATCAGGATGAATTCGGCCTGCGCAGCCAGCAATTGATCCATGCCGCGCAGCAGGCGGGTAAATTCGACGACGAGATCGTGCCAATGACCACCACGATGGGCATGCAGAACAAAGAAACCGGCGAGATCACCTATCACGAAGTCACGGTGGACCGCGACGAATGCAACCGGCCCGGCACCACCATGGAAGGGCTGTCCGGCCTCAAGCCTGTGCGCGAAGGCGGATTTGTCACCGCTGGCAATGCCAGCCAGTTGTCCGATGGTGCTGCCGCTGTGGTGGTGATGGACAGCAAAGAGGCTGAAAAACAGGGACTTGAGCCGCTGGGGGCCTTCAAGGGTTTTGCCGTGGCCGGGTGCGAGCCGGACGAAATGGGCATTGGCCCGATCTACGCCGTGCCACGTCTTTTGGAGCGCCACGGGCTGAAGATCGACGACATTGATTTGTGGGAACTGAACGAAGCCTTCGCTTCGCAGTGCCTTTATTCCCGTGACACGCTGGGCATTGATCCGGAGAAATACAACGTCAACGGCGGTTCCATCGCCATCGGCCACCCATTTGGGATGACCGGCGCGCGCTGTACCGGGCACCTGTTGCTGGAAGGCAAGCGGCGCGGGGCAAAATTGGGCGTTGTGACCATGTGCATCGGCGGCGGCATGGGTGCTGCGGGCCTGTTTGAAATCTATTCCTGAGGAGCGATCAGATGGACCTGAGCTATTCTGATGAAGAGGCGGCATTTCGGGAAGAAGTGCGCAGCTTTCTGGCGGAAAAACTGCCTAAAGAACTGAGTGACAAGGTCGCCGGCACCGATGGCGATGACTTGACCAAGGCAGATATGGAACGCTGGCACGCGATCCTGAACGAACAGGGGTGGCTGGTGCCTAATTGGCCCAAGGAATTTGGCGGCGCTGAGTGGAACGCGGTGCAACGCCATATTTTTGAAGAAGAGGCCGCTGCTGCAAATGCCCCGCGCCTTGTGCCGTTCGGGTTCTCGATGCTGGCCCCGGTGCTCCAGAAATTCGG
>CAXBKL010000038.1:0-28801 GCA_963976125.1 uncultured Sulfitobacter sp.
GTATCCAGGGTCTTGAGATAGGACTGTATGACCGCGTGACCGGTCGTGGGTGTCTTGGACGTATCGGTCATCGGCTGCTTTGATTCTCCGGCTCTGCTGCAATATGTATCGCCCTCGGGCAAGTCTTAACATGTCCACGAAACCTGTGGATAACCTTGCTGATAACTATCTGTCACCAGCAAAAACTTGTTGTTTTCGGCAGACTTCGTAAAGATGCCTAAAAAATAGGCGCGCCTGCAAGGCTTTGAAACCAAACATTAATTTTATTGACCTGGCGCAAGCAACTGAAATCGCTGATCTTTTGCGCCCGTTTTGTTAAGGGTTTGCCGCAACGTGCAGAACTTTTCCGCGACCAGCACATCGGGTGTCTGCCACCCAAGATGTTGTCCGCCATCAACGCACAACATCTGCCCGGTCACCCCCGAGGCATCCAGAAAATATCCCAATGCCCCGGTAATATCCGATGGATTGACACCCCGTGCCAGGACTGTGTTGCGCCGTTGTGCATCGAAATGGCCCTGGCTCTGTCTGGCGCCGCGCAACGTCGGACCCGGCCCGATGGCATTGACCCGAATGGCCGGAGCCAATGCCTGCGCCATGGTTTGCGTCATGGTCCAAAGCCCTGCTTTTGCAAGTGTATAGGTCATGAATTCCGGGGTCAGCTTGCGCACCCGCTGGTCTGTCATATTTATGATAAGACCGGTGGCGAGAGGCTCTCCCTGGTCGTCAGTCGCCGGCGTCAACCCCTGTGCTGCCATCGCCTGCGTCAGTACAAAGGGCGCGCGCAGGTTGCTGCCCAGATGCCTGTCCCAGCTTTCGCGCGTGGCGGTCTCTACTGTGTCATGTTCGAATATCGAAGCGTTGTTTATCAGACAGTTTATGGGCCCGCCGAGGCTTTCCCTGGCGTCGGCAAAAAGCGCCGCGGTCGCTTTATCCTCCAGCAGGTCCGCCTGCAAAGCCACCGCATTCCGGCCAAGTGCCCTGATCTCGTTGACCACCGCGTCGGCACCTGCCGAGGAACGGGCGTAATGCACCGCCACATCGAACCCCCGCGCCGCCAGACACAGCGCCATTTCGCGCCCCAGCCTGTGACCGGCACCTGTCACCAATGCACGCGCCATCACGTTACCTCAGACCAGAACAACAACCAGATAAAGAACATATAGGGCACTCAGCAAAATTCCCCAGCCGCGTGTGATGTCCCGCTTCATGTAGACAAACGGGATCAACAGCAACGATGCGCCCAGCATGACCCAAAGATCAAACCGCAGGAAGGCGGAATCGACCGCAATTGGCCCGACAAGGCTGGCCACTCCAATGATCGCCAGCAGGTTGAACATGTTTGATCCGATGACATTTCCCAGTGCCACATCGGCCTGCCGCCGCAGGGTCGCCATAACCGTCGTGGCAAGTTCGGGCAGCGAGGTGCCGATGGCCACAAGGGTCAGGCCGATCACCGTATCGCTGACACCGTAGGCCCGCGCGATGACACTGGCGTTGTCAACCAACAGGCTCGCGCCCAGGGGCAGACCGGCAAGGCCCAGGACCAGGAAGATGGCAATCTGCCAGGCTGGCATGTCGGGGTCGGCACCTTCGGGTTCTTCTTCGGCATCTTTGCCTTCGGCCCGATGGTTTCGCGCGTCACGAAAGGCATCGCCCAGAACATACAAAAGCCCCCCCAACAGAACCAGACCGGCAATCCAGTCGAACACGCCCCGGAACGCAAGCGCGATAAACAACAGCGAGGCCGCGATCATGAAGTTATAGGTTTTGCGGGTATGGCACTCTGACGTGTGCATCGTGGCCAACAGGGCCGGAATACCAAGCACCAACAGGATATTGGCGGTATTTGATCCAACCACATTGCCCAGCGCAATGCCTGATGCATCATCCAGAACTGCCTTGATCGAGATAAGCAGTTCCGGCGCGGACGTCCCGAATGCAACGATTGTCAGACTGACAATCAGCGCCGGCACACCCAGGCGCAGAGACAGGTTCACCGCACCTTTTACCAATGCATCCCCGGCAAGCAACAGGATCAAAAGCCCCAGACCGGAGAACAACCAAGGTATCAGCATCAGCTTTTGCCCCCACATGCACAGGGGCCTTTGCCGATGCGGTAGCGTCCACAGGACGCGCATTTTGTCTGTTTGAGGCGCTTGGACCCAAGCCAGTGCATCTTGCCGAACCATGCAAGCGTGCCCATGACCACAAGAAAAAGGACAACTATCTTGAAGATCATGCGCTACAGACCAAACCGCGCGTAGGCCGCGCGTTCTTCGATGCCGTCGACGGCGTCACTTACTATCTGGGTGCCGAACCTTGCCAGCAGGCCGCGCTTGGCCCCGTAGCAGCGGAACCGGACCTTGTCTCCAAATCGTTCTTTCATCATCGGCTTGAGGTGGCCCACACCATCAATCAGCCCCAGCTCCGTCGCCTTCTGCGCCAGCCAGATCTCCCCGGTGAACAGGTCGACGCCTTGCACCAGTTTGGCGCCGCGTCGTTCGGTCACGTGGTCCTTGAAATTGACATGGATGTCTTCCAGCAGGGTCTTGAGCCGCGCCACGTCTTCGGCGTTTTCTGGCCGAAAGGGATCAAGCATGCTTTTGGATTTTCCTGCCGTATAGACCCGCCTTTCGATGCCGTGGTCCTCGATCAGCTTATGCACACCGAACGATGCAGAAATCACACCAATCGACCCCACAATGGATGATCGGTCCGCGTAAATTTCATCCGCCGCCGCAGCCAGCCAATATCCGCCCGACGCGGCAACATCTTCGACAAATGCGATGACGGGGATTTCTTTTTCCTCTGCCAGACGCCGGATGCGCGCACCGATCATCGATGACTGCACCGGGCTGCCACCGGGCGAGTTGATTTCAAGCGCAACAGCGTCGGGTTTCCCCTTGGCAAAGGCTTTTTCAATAACCGGCCCCAGAGAAGGGTCGCTCAATGCGCCGCGCCCTTGGGTGCCAATAAAGCCGGAAAGGCGAATCACAGCAACTGTCGGATCAGATTTGAGGAAGGGCAACCAGTTCTTCATGTCATCCCATGTAGAACGCGGGCGCGCCGCAAACAAGTCGCGTGACCGCTTTATTCACGGATGCGCCAGCCGCTGTGGAATATCCACCAGATCACGCCAAGGCACAGCGCGGTAAACAGGCCAATTGCAAAAAGACTTGTCAGGATCGGCACATCCGCCGTGCCGAAGAACGACCAGCGAAACCCGGAAATCAGGTAAACCACCGGATTGAACATCGAAACCGTCTGCCAGATCGGCGGCAGCATCGAGATGGAGTAGAACGATCCACCCAGGAACACCATGGGAGTGATGAGCAGAAGCGGGATGATTTGAAGCTGCTCAAAATTTCCTGCCCATATCCCCAGAATGAAGCCAAACAGCGCAAAACTGATTGCGGTGAGGATCAGGAAGGCCAACATCGCAAACGGATGCGCAACCGAAAAATCGACAAAGAACGTGGCGGTACTCAGGATGATGACCCCGATGATCAACGACTTGGTCGCGGCGGCCCCTACATAACCGACGACAATTTCGATAAAGCTGATGGGAGCTGCCAGCAGTTCAAAGAAGGTGCCGATGAATTTGGGGAAATAGATGCCGAACGACGCGTTGGAAATGGATTGGGTTATCACCGTCAGCATGATCAGCCCCGGCACAATGAACGCGCCATAGCTCACGCCCTCCACCTCATCAATGCGGCTGCCGATGGCCGCGCCGAAAACAACGAAGTAGAGCGAGGTGGAAATTACCGGCGCCAGAAAGCTCTGGGCAATGGTGCGGAAAAATCGAAACATCTCGAAAACAAAGATCGAGCGAACAGCGGTCCAGTTCATGCGGCGTCTCGCTTGCTCTTGTCGCCTTCATGCACAAGACCCACGAATATCTCTTCTAGACTGGATTGCCGTGTCACCACGTCGCGCAGGATCAGACCTGCATCCGAAATACCGGACAACACCTTGGTAATGCCAGTTCGTTCGGCGCGGGTGTCGTAGCTGTAGATCAACGCCCAGCCATCCGCAGACAGCCGCAGTGCATCCGATTGCAGGCTCTCGGGCACTGCTTCGATCTTCTGGGTCAATTGCACTTCCAATTCCTTCTGACCCATGCGCGCCATCAGGGTGTCCTTGTTCTCGACCAGTATCAGCGCGCCCTTGGCAATCACGCCAACGCGGTCGGCAATGGCTTCGGCCTCTTCGATATAATGGGTGGTCAGGATGATGGTCACACCGTCCGCTTTCAATCCGGCCACGATCTTCCACATGTCCTTGCGCAATTCAACATCGACACCAGCCGTAGGTTCATCCAGAAACAGAACCCGCGGATCATGGGCCAGCGCCTTGGCAATCAGCACACGGCGTTTCATCCCGCCCGAGAGTTCGCGGATCTGGCTGTCTCTTTTGTCCCACAACGACAGTTGCTTCAGCACTTTTTCAATCGCGCCGTCATCGCGGTTCTTGCCAAACAGACCGCGAGAAAACCGCACGGTGTTTGCGACCCTTTCAAACGGTTCCAAATTGATGTCCTGCGGCACCAGCCCGATCATGGACCGCGCCGCGCGGTAGTCCTTGACGGTGTCGTGCCCGGCAACCGAAACACTGCCTGAGGTTGCCATGGTGATCCCGCAAATGGTCGAGATCAACGTGGTTTTCCCCGCACCATTTGGCCCCAGAAGAGCAAGAATTTCACCCTCCCTGATGCCGAGATTCACACCCTTGAGCGCTTCAAAGCCACCCTTGTAGGATTTGCGAAGATCCTTGATCTCAACAATATCGTTCATGATCGTTTGGTCTCCGTTCGCAGGTCCGCAACGCGCGCGACCCGGTATTATGTTGGTGGATCAGAGGGTTCAGCCCTTTGACCGGCCAAACCAACCCTTCTTTTTCGGTGCCTCTTCTGAGGTCGCCGCCGCGCCATCGTCCCCCTCGGCTGGGCCTTCGAGTGCGGTTTGCAGGTTTTCAAAAAACTGATCCGCCATCTTCTTGGCAAATCCGTCAATGATCCGGCTGCCCAACTGGGCAAGCTTCCCGCCAACCTTGGCGTCTACCTCATAGCTCAGTTCGGTCCCGCCGTCTTTCTCGACAAGCCGGACGTCCGCACTGCCTTTTGCAAAGCCAGCCGCGCCCCCCTTGCCCGATCCGTCGATCTTGAGCGCGGTATCCTGAACCATGTTGGAAATCACAACTTCACCCTTAAAGGTCGCCTTGACCGGCCCAACCTTTTGCACAACCGTCGCTTCAAACCCGTCTTCGACCGACCCCGCAACGCTTTGTGCGCCGGGGACGCAGTCCTTGAGCACATCAGGGTTCAGCAAGGCCGCATAGACCTCGGCAGGGGGAACCGCAATTTGGCGGGTGTCGGACATGTGCATGGGCAGGCTCCTCGATTGTTTCGATAATCAGTTAACGCGGGTTTGTTGCAGGCGACAAGCGCCGCCTAGTCAGAAACCTGAATGACGATCTTGCCGGTCGCCTTGCGGGTGCGCAAGAGGTCCAGTGCGTCGTTTGCCTGTTCCAACGGCACGATGTTGCTGACGTGTGGCTTCAACCGACCCTGAACATACCACGACATCAACACTTTCAAACTGTCAGCCAGAACCTGCGGGTTCAGCTTTCGGTACCCACCCCAATAGAACCCAAACACGGTCAGGTTCTTGACCAGTAGGTAATTGGCCGGGATTTGCGGCACCTTTCCAGATGCAAACCCCAGCGGCAACAACCGCGCGCCGGGATTGCATGCACGCATTGCCGCGTCGAATTGGTCTCCGCCCACTGGGTCATAGACCACATCGGCACCGCCCAGTCCCCTGACCACGTCGCGGATGTTGTCGGTTTCAGAATCGATCAGATGATCCGCGCCTGCACGGCGGCAAATCTCAAGCTTTTCAGCCCCCCGCGCGCAGGCGATCACCTCGGCACCCATCAGCTTGCCCAACTCAACGGCCGTCAGCCCAACTCCCCCCGATGCCCCCAGAACCAAAAGCCGCTCGCCCGGCTGCAAACGCGCCTTGTCATCCAGTGCAACATGGCTTGTGCCATAGGCGATGGGAAACGCGGCGGCATCGACCGAAGACATGCCATCCGGGATCGGGGTACAGATTTCCGCCGGAAGTGCAACGTAGTCCGCCAGTCCGCCAAACCCGTTATAGGCCACAACCCGCTGTCCCACCTCCAGGCCTGAAACCCCCGCACCGATGTCTTCAACCCACCCCGCCAATTCCATGCCAACCGCAAACGGCAGCGCCGGTTTTTCCTGATAGGTGCCCTTTATCAGCAGGGTGTCCGCAAAGTTCAGCCCGCATGCGTCGATCCTGACCACCACTTCGCCCTGCGCCGGGGTTGGTCTTTCTACATCCCGCAATACAAGCGGTTGATCGTAGGCGATGACCTGCATGGCACGCATCGGAACACTCCATTGTTTTCAAGTCGCGCAAGTGTTCAGAGAGTGACTGATTTGGCAAGAGCCGCAGCATCAACTCCGGAACCGGATCACCACCCGCAGTCCCGGCGCGTTGTCTTCCAGCGACAGTTCAGCTCCGTGCAGGCCCGCTATCGCCTGCACAAGGCTCAGCCCAAGTCCGTTGCCCGGCGTGTTTCGGCTGCGATCCAGTCGGTAAAGGCGCTTGACCACATTGTCGCGCTCATCAAACGGGATGCCCGGCCCGTTGTCCGCAATGACAAGCCGGGTTTCAGTGCCCGTTTTTACAAGCGACAGCGAAATTTCGCTGCCGTCCGGGGCGTGCCGCACGGCGTTTTCAAGCACATTCGACACCATCTGACCCAAAAGGGTCCGGTCCCCCATCACCGGGGCGACCCTTTCGATCGTGGCGGTCAGGGTCTGAGACCTTTCCAGGGCTGCGGGTTCAAACACGTCAACGAGGGTCAGGCAGGTCTCTGCCAAATCGACAGGCACAAACCGTTCGCGGGGTGACCCGGCCTCAACCTGAGCCAGTTGCAGCAACGCCTGAAACACGTGCCCCATCTGGGCCACTTCACGCTGGCTTTGCGCCAGTAGATGCCCTGTTTCCCCGGTCTGGGGCAGATGTGTTGCCAGATCGTCCAGATATAGCGCCACGCGCTGCAAGGGTGTTTTCAGATCATGCGCGATGTCTGATGAAACCTGTTTCAACGCCAGCGTCGAGGTTTCCTGCGCATTCGCCATTTCGTTCAGCTTGCCGCCGATCTGGCGCAGGTCATCGGACCAGCGTGGCCCGATCTCGACCCGCGCGGCCAGATCACCGCTGGTCATGCGGTCCAATGCGCCGCCCACCACCTCGACATGGCGTTTCGACCGACGCGCAAGGACCAGACCACCCCACAGGGCCAGAACAACAGTCGGAAGCAGCGAAAGGAGGACGATATTCACAAAAACCGCCCGCAGCGCCACGATTTCGGCTCGGCTGCGGGCGATGGTGATCAATCCGCCGTAAAGACTATCAGTCAGCGAAAGATAGGCCCCGTCATATTCGGCGCGGTCGCGGTCCAGCGAGATGATGCGAAACCCCGCATCGTCCCGCGCAATGGCCCCATTTCCATAAATTCGCCCGCTGGGCGCGATGTAACTCAGGATCAACCGGTTCGGGTCCGCTTCGCGCGATTCCGCCTCAACCAGCCGGGCAACGGCTGTGGCTGTGGGGGCGGCACGAAAACCCGCCAGATCCTGACGCAGGTCGGCGCGGATCGAGTGCTCAAACGACGACTGGGTGACGGCATAGCTGGCCGCGAGGCTTATCAAACTGACGGTTGTGAACAGCGCGACCAACATCACCGCCAGACGCAGCGGCATGGACCGCCAGAGTTCCCTGCCCCATCCGGTCATGCGACGACCCGGTACCCGGCACCGCGAACTGTCTGTATCAACTCGCCGTCAAATGGCTTGTCCACCTTGGATCGCAATCGGCTGATATGGGTTTCGACCACATTGGTGCCGGGATCAAAGCTGATGTCCCAGACGGCTTCGAGCAGCATCGTTCGCGTCTGCACCCGGCCTTTGCGGCGCAGCAGATGTTCGAGCAATGCAAATTCGCGCGGCAACAAGTCGATCTCGCCGCCCGCGCGCGTGACGCACCGAGTGATAAGATCCATTTCAAGATCCTGCGCACTCAGAACCGTCTGGGCCTGCATCGCAGGGGGCCTGCGCGCCAAGGCCCCGACCCGCGCAGACAATTCGCCAAATGCAAAGGGTTTGGCCAGGTAATCATCCGCCCCCGCCCGCAGCCCTTCGATGCGGTCCTCAACATCGCCCATCGCCGTCAGCAGCAACGCCGGGGTGCGATTTCCGGCCGCCCGCAATGTCTTGAGCAACGTCAGACCGTCAATTTCCGGCAACATCCGATCCAGAATCAGCACATCATATGTTCCCGAAGTCGCCTCGATCAGTCCCGCCTTGCCATCCGCGACCAGATCGACGGCGTGTCCTTCCTCGCGCAGCCCCCGCGCAACATATGACCCGGTGGTAATGTCATCTTCGACAACAAGCAGTTTCATGCGATCCGTCTCTATCCTGATCCTGTGCCCCAATATAGGGGCGCCGGCCCGTAATGGGGACATTCTAACAAATTTGTATATCCGCGCGCAGGTACCTGTAAAACTGGCGTCTTAGCTGAACGCTGTACCCAAAAACATGAGGACTTTCACATGCGTTCACGACTTTCCCCACGGGCCGCCGGCATTGCCGCCCTGAGTGCCGCGGTCATCTCGACATCGGCGCTCAGCCTGATCCCGTCCACAGCCCTCGCCGTGCCGCAGGGCGGCTATGCCGACCTGGTCGAGGCGGTGTCACCCGCAGTTGTGTTCATTGAGGTAACCACCAAGGCGCAGAAGATGTCAGGGCAACTGCCTGACAATCTGCCGCCGCAGTTGCGCAAACGGTTCGAGAATATGGTGCCGGGCAACGGGGCACCGCGACAGGGGGTCGGATCGGGTTTCATCATCTCGCCCGACGGGCAAATTGTCACGAATCAACATGTTGTTGATGGTGCGGAAACCGTGACAGTCAAACTGGCCGACGGGCGCAGCTTTGATGCGGAGGTTGTGGGCAGCGATTCGCTGACCGACATTGCCCTGCTCAGGATTGACGCGGATGTCGACCTGCCCACCGTTGATTTCGGCAGTTCAGAGGTCCTGCGGGTCGGGGATGAGGTTGTTGCGGTCGGCAATCCATTTGGATTGGGCGGCACTGTAACTTCCGGCATCGTCTCTGCCCTGTCGCGCGACATCAGATCGGGACCATTTGACGAATTCATCCAGACCGACGCCGCCATCAACCGGGGCAATTCCGGCGGGCCGTTGTTCAATAATGACGGCGAAGTTGTCGGTGTGAACACTGCGATCATC
Organism: uncultured Sulfitobacter sp.; assembly: GCA_963976125.1. Taxonomy (GTDB): domain Bacteria; phylum Pseudomonadota; class Alphaproteobacteria; order Rhodobacterales; family Rhodobacteraceae; genus Sulfitobacter. Next base: position 9,355 of record CAXBKL010000038.1, read on the forward strand.
TCGCCAGGCGGCGGCTCGGTCGGCATCGGTTTTGCCGTGCCTTCCGATTTGGTCCAAACGGTTGTGATCGACCTTGCCGATGATGGCCTGATTGCGCGGGGGTGGTTAGGCGTGAACATCCGCCCGATGACCGAAGAGATTGCCAATGTACTGGGCTATGACACCCCGAAAGGGGCGGTGGTCGAGGCGGTCACAAAGGACAGCCCCGCCGCAAAAGCCGGATTGCACAAAGGGGACATTATCCTGAGCTTTGGGCAAAAGCCAATCAACGACCTGCGGGATCTGACCCGCGCTGTAGCGGCCACCGCACCGGATCAGACCACCGACATCACCGTTTTGCGCCGGGGCAAGGAGCTGACCCTCGATGTGACCGTGGGCCTGCTTGAACCGCAAGCCACCTGATACCGCAATCGCCGCGTACCCTTTCGGCACCGGCCAGACGGACCCCATGTGTTCGCGCACATGGGGTCTTTGCGCCTCTTGTCAGGCCTTTTTGCGGACCTGACCGCCGCCAATTTAAAACCGGCACCCCAGGGAACCCGCCCCCTCGGGCCCCACATTGGCTGCAGTTGGGTGCTTTCGCGCCCCCCCCGAAACCGCCAAGTGAAACTTGTTTTTCCTGTTCGGGCGCTGCAAACTGGCCCCTGATCGGATATTTGTTACAAAACCGATACGGTTGCCCTTGAGAAAACGCACCATTTGCCACAGATATGAGCGAACCCCTCAGGCCCTTGATCTGGAGTTCGCGTGTCCCTCTTCCTTATCGTTGCCTTGCCCTTTGTGGGCGCGTTGTTGCCCGGACTGATGAATTCAGCAGGGCGGCAAGCCTGCGCTGGCGTTACCTTCACTGTGTCACTGCTTGCGTTCATTGGTTTGTTGACCCATCTCCCTGCTGTTCTGGCCGGTGAGGTCGTGACCACGGGGGTCAACTGGATCCCGTCTCTTGGTATGAACGTCAATCTGATGCTGGACGGTCTTGGGTTCTTCTTTGCCATGCTGATCCTCGGCATTGGCCTGCTGATCATCGCCTATGCGCGGTTCTACCTGTCGCGCGACGACAATATGGGTGAATTCTTTACCTATCTGTTGCTGTTCCAGGGCGCGATGGTGGGCATCGTGCTATCCAACAACATACTGGTATTGCTTGTTTTCTGGGAATTGACCTCGCTGTCATCTTTCTTGTTGATCGGCTACTGGAAACACCTGCCAGAAGGCCGTCAGGGCGCGCGGATGGCGCTGGCCGTAACGGGCATGGGGGGGCTTGCGCTGATTGGCGGGATGCTGATCCTCGGTAACATCGCGGGCAGCTACGACCTGAGCGTGATTCTGCAAAGCCGCGACCTCATCCAGCAAAGCCCGCTGTATCTACCAGCGCTGATCCTGATCCTGCTGGGATGTTTCACCAAATCGGCGCAGTTCCCGTTCCACTTCTGGCTGCCCCACGCGATGGCTGCACCAACGCCGGTGTCGGCATATCTGCACTCTGCCACGATGGTAAAGGCGGGCATCTTTCTGATGGCGCGCCTCTGGCCGGTTCTATCAGGCACCCCGGAATGGTTCATCATTGTCACCTCGGCGGGCCTCATCACCATGGTGCTGGGGGCTGTCATTGCGCTTTTCAAACATGATCTCAAGGCGCTGCTGGCGTTTTCCACGGTCAGCCAGCTGGGCCTTATCACCATGCTTCTGGGGACCGGCACCGCCTTTGGCGCGATGGCGGCGGTGTTTCACATCCTGAACCACGCGACGTTCAAGGCGGCCCTGTTCATGTCCGCAGGGATTGTCGATCACGAAACACATACCCGCGACATCCGGCGGCTGGGCGGTCTGCGGCACCTGATGCCGATCACCTTTGTTATTGCCACCATCGCCGCGCTGTCGTTGGCGGGCATCCCGCTTCTCAACGGGTTCCTGTCCAAGGAAATGATGTTGCAGGAAGCCTATGACACGGTGCTCTACGGCCCCGACTGGCTGGTGCCTGCACTCGCGGTGCTCGGGTCGCTGTTTTCGGCGGCCTATTGCTTTCGGTTCATCGGCCATACGTTCCTGGGCCCGGTGCGCGACGACTATCCGGCCAGACCCCACGATCCGGGGTTTGGCATGTGGGGGCCGCCGGCGTTTCTGATTGTTCTGGTGGTTGGCATTGGCGTCGCGCCTTTCCTGGTGGAACCCTTTGTCAAAGTTGTCACGGCGTCCGTTCTGGGCACCGCCGCCGAGGTGCCAAAGGCCTATATCAAAATCTGGCATGGGCTGGTTCCGGCGCTGTACATGTCGATGGCCGCCATTGTTGGCGGTCTGATTGTCCTTACCCTGTTCAAGCCGTTGTTGCGGGCCTGGGACAGCGCACCGCGGCCCGAGGCCAAGGCCATCTTTGACGGCATTGTCTCTGGCGCCGTGGCAGGCGCGCGCGGGCTGATCCATACCCTGCATAACGGGGCGTTTTCACGCTATGCGGCGATCATGGCCGTCACGGTGACCGCAATCGGCTATCATGCCTGGCGCACCGGTAGCCTGGGCCCTGCCACCCGCGACCTTCAGCCCGCCGGGGCGGTGGAAATCGCCGGTTGGGTGATGCTGGTGGCGGCAACCTGCGGGTTGGTGCTGTTGCACCGCAACCGCCTGTTGTCGCTGATCCTGATCGGCATCGTCGGCCTGATGGTCTCAGTCGGATTTGTATTTTTCAGCGCACCAGACCTTGCCATGACCCAGATCACCGTCGAAGTCGTGACCATCATCCTGTTGTTGCTGGCGCTGAATTTTCTGCCCAACCGCACGCCCATCGAAAGCTCGATACTGCGCCGTTGCAGGGATGTGGTGGTGGCTCTGGTCGGTGGTCTGGCGACCTTTGCAATGTCCTATCATTTCCTGCTCCGCGATGCGGTCGCGACACCGATTTCAGAATTCCATCTGGCCAACTCCTACAAGGGCGGCGGCGGCAACAATGTGGTGAACGTGATCCTTGTGGATTTCCGGGGGTTTGACACCTTTGGGGAAATCATCGTCTTGGGCATTGCCGCCCTGTTGATCTACGCGCTGACGGAAACCCTGTTGTCCAGCCCGGTCCGTGCGCGACTGCTGAACCGAACCCCGGATCAGCCCCGCGCCGGCAACATGCACCCGACAATGATGGTCGTGCTGACACGGGTGCTGATGCCCGTGGTCATGCTGGTTGGCTTTTACATCTTTCTGCGCGGCCACAATGAACCGGGGGGCGGCTTCATCGCGGGCCTGATCGTGTCCATCGGGGTGGTGATGCAATATATGGCCAGCGGGTTCAGCTGGGCGTCGGCACGGCTGCGGTATCCCTATCACGGGGTGATCGGTGCCGGTGTGCTGATTGCGGGCCTGACCGGCATCGGTTCCTGGCTTTTTGCAAAGCCGTTCCTGACCTCCGACTTTGCCTACGTCCGCATCCCACCCTTTGAGAAATTCGAGCTGGCGACTGCGGCGCTTTTTGACCTGGGAGTGTTTCTTGCCGTGGTCGGTGCCGTCATGCTGTCACTTGAGAGCTTCTCGCGTCTGGCCCGCCGGGCGCATGTCAAAGACAGTGAACATCCGATGGACATCGACCCATCCCGCGAGGACGATGATCCGGCGCCGGCCCTGACGGAGGGCGTGTAACATGGAACTTCTTGTTGCTTCTGCCATTGGCATTCTGACGGCTGCGGGGCTTTACCTCGTGCTGCGCTTGCGGACCTTTCCGGTCATCATGGGGATGTCGCTGCTGACCTATGCCGTCAATGTGTTCCTGTTTGCGTCTGGTCGCCTGACCGTGGGCGCTCCGCCGATCCTTTCGGATGCGACCATCTACACGGATCCGCTGCCCCAGGCGCTGGTCCTGACGGCCATCGTGATATCATTTGGCATGACCGCCGTGGTGGTGATGATCTCCCTTGGGGCATTCCTGGGGGCGGACGATGACCATGTGAACGATCCCGAACATGATCCCGTCGAGACGGCGGAGGATGCAACATGATACATTGGATCATCGCCCCTGTTATCCTTCCTGCGCTACTTGCGCCTTTCATCGTGCTGGCCGCGCGGTACCATATCGGCATCCAGCGGGTGTTTTCCATTGCAGGTGTGCTGTCTCTGATCGCCATCGCCACCGGTTTGGCGTGGCAGGCGTCCGATGGCACGATCACCCTCTATCAGCTTGGTGACTGGGCAGCTCCGTTTGGGATTGTCATCGTGGGAGACCGGCTTTCGACGCTGATGGTGCTGCTGACGGGGGTGCTTGCGCTCTTCGTGGTGCTGTATGCAATCGGGTCCGGATGGGACAACCGGGGGCGGCACTTCCACGCGCTGTTCCAGTTCCAGTTGATGGGGATCATGGGCGCGTTCCTGACCGGCGATCTGTTCAACCTGTTTGTCTTTTTCGAAGTGCTGCTGATCGCCTCCTACGGGTTGATGATCCATGCCGGTGGCGACGTGCGCCTGCGTGCCGGGGTCCAGTATGTTCTGTTCAACCTGCTTGGCTCCACCCTGTTCCTGTTTGCCCTTGGCGCGATCTATGCCGAAACCGGCACGCTGAACATGGCCGATCTGGCCCAGCGGATCACCCTCATCAGCCCGGATGCAACCGTCGGCATCAGGATTGCATCCGTCATGCTGCTGATGGTCTTTGCGATCAAGGCCGCCCTCGTGCCGCTGCATTTTTGGCTCCCCTCCAGCTATGCCGAAGCCCCCGCCCCCGTCGCCGCGCTTTTCGCCATCATGACCAAGGTCGGAGCCTATGCAATCATCCGGGTCTATACGCTGGTGTTTTCGCCCGACGTCGCGGCAACTGCGGGGCTGCATTCGGTCTGGTTGCTGCCCGCTGCGCTGGTGTCGCTTGCCATCGGGATGATCGGTGTTCTGGCTGCAAAGAAGCTCGACCGTCTGGTGGCCTTTTCGGTGATCGGGTCAATGGGCATGGTGATGGTTGCCATCTCCATGTTCACGCCGCAAAGCATCGCAGCGGCGCTGTATTACATCGTGCATTCCACCCTCGCAGGGGCAGCCTTGTTCCTGATCTCTGATCTGGTCCGCGCGGGTCGCCCGAACCTCAAGCTGACCGCCCAGCCGCCGGTGTCCGGCGCCGCATTGACCTCCGCTCTCTTTTTTGTTGCGGCCATTGCAATGGCTGGTCTGCCGCCGTTGTCGGGATTTATCGGCAAACTCCTGATCCTCGATGCGGCCTTTGACGCGAACCGGGCGGTCTGGGTGTGGGCGGTTGTCCTGATTTCAAGCCTGATAAGCATCATGGGTTTTGCCCGCGCAGGCAGCGTGCTGTTCTGGAAAGCCAAGAGTGTCCCCCGGTCCGAAGATGCACCGGCCGATCCTGCCCCCACCGCTTTGGCCTATGCCAGCGTCGGTGGCCTGATTGCCCTGCTGATTGCGCATTCGGTCTTTGCCGGACAGGCCTATGGCTATGTTGCGGAAACTTCCGCCCAGCTTTTCGCACCGGAGCCTTATATCTCGACCGTGCTGGACACCCCCGGCAAGCTGAGCACACCGAAGGAGGGACATTGACATGATACGCGGTGCCTATCGTTGGCTTTTTCCACATCCTTTGCTGACCTTGTTGCTGGCTGTTGTCTGGGTCATTCTTCAGAATGATTTTTCTGCTGGAATGGCTGTGTTCGGCTTGTTGCTCGGCATCGTCATTGCCCGGCTTGCCGCCGTCTGGTGGCCGGACCGCCCGCTCAGCTTTCATCCCGGCAAGATGGCCATCTACATGGTCATCGTGTTGTGGGACATCATGGTGGCCAACATTCAGGTCGCCTGGATCGTTCTGACCCGCCCCAATTCGAAACTGCGCCCGGCCTGGGTGGTGGTCCCGCTGGACCTGGTTCAACCCGAGGCTATCACCGTTTTGGCCGGCACCATCACGCTGACACCGGGAACCGTGTCGGCGGACCTGTCCGATGAAGGGCATAGCCTGCTGGTGCATGCGCTGGACACCGATGACCCGGATGGTGTCCGCGACGAGATAAAGCACCGCTATGAACGCCGGTTAAAGGAGATCTTTGCATGAGCACCGCACTGGACTTCATGAACTGGGCCTTTGTCATCGCCTTCGTCCTTGTCGCTCTGGCGCAGGTGATGTCGATGATCCGACTGATGATCGGCCCGACCACTGGTGACCGTATTCTGGCTCTGGATACGATGGTGGTGAACGCCATCGGGCTCATCGTGCTGCTGGGTATATCCCAGGGCACGCGCATCTATTTCGAGGTGACGTTGATTATCGCCATGCTTGGCTTTGTATCCACCGTTGCCTATGCGCGGTTTGTGCTCCGGGGGGACATCATCGAATGAACTTTGAGATTATCGGAATTTATGCCGTAGGTGCCTCCCTGCTGATTGGGGCGGCCTTTGCGTTCATCGGCACCGTTGGCCTGCTGAAATTCAACGGGGCCATGACCCGACTGCACGCCCCCACAAAGGTGGGAACAATTGGCATTGGCGCGCTGCTGCTGGCCTCGATGATCCATTCTTATGTCTTTTCCGATGGATCCCTGCACGAGTTGCTGATTATGGCGTTCCTGTTTGTCACCGCACCGATTTCGGCAAATTTCATTGCCAAGGTGAACCTTCATCTGCGCGCCTGCGACATGCCGCCGCCCCCGCCGCAGGACGATACTTGGTCGACGTTGAACGTCCCCGAAGAGGATCGTGGTTTTGTTGAGCAAACCTGAGGCAACGTCGTGACGGCCACCGCTGATCCGATTTTGAACATTGATGTTAGGGATCATATTGCCGTCCTGACCTTTATGCGGGCGCATAAACGCAACGCCATGAGCGATGCCCTGATCGGTGCGGTCGAGGCGTTTTTCCAGAACCCACCGCCAGAGGTGCGCGCGGTGATCCTGCAAGGCGACGGCGGCCATTTCAGCGCCGGTCTCGATCTTGACGAACATCAGCATCGTTCCCCCGAAGACACAGTGCGGCAGTCCCGAAAATGGCACCGGATCACCGACCTGATCGAATACGGCGGATTGCCTGTTATCGCGGTACTGAATGGCGCAGTGATCGGCGGAGGGCTTGAGGTCGCCACGGCGGCGCATGTGCGCATTGCCGAAGACGGCGTGCGGTTTCAGTTGCCCGAAGGACGCCGGGGCATATTTGTCGGCGGCGGCGCCACGGTGCGTGTCGGCCGTATCATTGGGGCGGACCGGATGCGCGAGATGATGTTGACAGGGCGCAGCTATGGCGCGGAGGAAGGACTGGCGATGGGCCTTGCCCATTATGCGGTTGGCGCGGGCGAGGGGCTTGATCTGGCGCTGTCGCTGGCCGGCAAGGTAGCGGAAAATGCGCCGTTTTCAAATTACCTGATGATACAGGCCCTGTCCCGCATCGAGGACATGTCGCGCGCGGATGGTCTGTTCACCGAAAGCCTTGCCGCTGCGATGTCGCAAAGCACCGACAGCGCCCAAGAGGGGTTACGCGCCTTTCTGGAAAAGCGCGCGCCCGATTTTCGCAAGTAGATCGCTGAGGCCCCGGCTCAAGACCGGAGCGGGTTTCGTGTCTACCTCGGCGCCATGCGGATGGCCCCATCCAGGCGGATGACCTCACCGTTCAGCATCGGGTTATCGAGGATATGGCAAGCCAGTTTTCCGTACTCAGCGGGATCACCCAACCGCGAGGGGAACGGCACCTGTTGGCCCAGTGAATCCTGTACGTCCTGTGGCAATCCCTGCAGGAGCGGCGTCAGGAACAGCCCCGGCGCGATGGTGCATACACGCACGCCCTTGTCCGCCAGGTCCCGCGCCATCGGCAGGGTCATGCCGACAATGCCGCCCTTGGATGCGGCATAGGCCACCTGACCGATTTGGCCGTCATAGGCCGCAACAGAAGCGGTGTTGATGATGACACCGCGGGCGCCATCCGGGGCCATTGGCTCGGCTCCGACCATGCGCGCCGCGGCCTGCGAGGCGCAGATAAACGTACCGATCAGGTTCACCTCGATCACCTTGCTGAACATCGCGGGATCATGCGCTTCGCCGCGCGAAACGGTCTTGGAGGCCGGTCCGATCCCGGCGCAGTTGACCAGTACCCTCGGCACGCCCAGCGATTGCGTGACCGCATCCATTGCGGCGGCAACATTGGTGGCGTTGGTCACATCCACATGATGCGCCTCGCATCCCAATGCGGCGGCCCTGGCCTGTGCCGCTTCTGCGTTGGCGTCAAAGATCGCAACCTTCAGTCCGGCACCGACCAGGGCGGCTGCGGTGGCAGCCCCCAAACCGGATGCACCGCCTGTCACGATTGCTGAGCTGCCTGCCCATTGTTTCATCTTCATCTTCCTTACCTAGTAAATGCCAAAATATTCCCGTTGTTCCCACGCCGATACCGTTCGATGGTACCGGTCCCACTCTGCCCGGCGGATCGTGCAGAGGTAGTCGACAAAATCATCGCCAAGCTGCGCCCGAAAAAGATCAGACCCCGCGAAGGCGCTGATCGCGGAGGCGAGACTGTCCGGCAGCGGCGGCGCCGCTGCATCATGGGGGTCTTCCGTGGCTGCGGGGGCCACCATGTTGTGCGCGATGCCATCCAGCCCGGCCAACATCTGTGCCGCAAAAAACAGATAGGGATTGGCAGTCGGCTCCGCCACGCGGTTTTCTATGCGGCTGGCAGCGTCCTTGGGGCGTGCCAGCACCCGGATCATCGCGCCGCGATTGTCACGTCCCCAGACGATCTTGTTGGGGGCCAGTTGATGCGGCTGATAGCGTTTGTATCCGTTGACGGTGGGCGTGGTGAGCAGGCAACTGGCGCTGGCATGGTGCAACAACCCTGCGACCCACGCACTACATGTCGCGCTGAGCACCCCATCGTGTTCGGGTTCAAAGAGGTTGCGACCGCTTTCCCGATCGGTCAGCGATTGGTGCAGATGCCAGCCACTTGCCGCTGCGTTTTCAAGACCGGGACGGCACATGAAAGTGGCATGCAGGCCCTGCCGCTGGCAGACCTCTTTGACCAATGTCCTCAACATCACCATGTTGTCGGCCTGTGTCATCGGGTCACCGGGATCGAAGGTGAACTCAACCTGGCTTGGCCCCATTTCGACCTCCACGGAGCGAATGGGCAGGCCGATTTGTTCGCAGGCACGGCGCAGGTCGTCAAGGATACCTTCCATGGCGTCATACCGTGTTTCGGTCAGAAGCTGATACCCCTGCTGGATATTCCCGGTCTGGACGGGCGCGCCGGGCATGGTGGCTCCGCCATGATCCAGACGCGGGTCGGAGATGCGGAAGATCTGGAACTCCACTTCCAATCCGACGCACATGTCCATCCCCTTGCGGGCGAGTTTGGCCGTGGCGTCGCGCAGGATACTGCGGGTGCATAGTGGCAGGCGGTCGCCGGATGCGAACATCAGGTCGCACAGAATCCACGCCGAATGCGGTGACCACGGCAATATCCGAAAGGTGTCGGCGTCGGGCACCATCAGAATGTCCCCTGCCCCCCGCATCCCACTGGCAACGTCACCGTCTGCCGACCAAACCGGAAAAACCGTGCGGTGCGACGTGTCCTTGAGAAGCAAAGTGGAGGGGGCGGCAAGGCCCGACTGAAACAGGGACGGTATCGCCGAGGCCACAATGGTCTTGCCACGCAGAATGCCGTGTTGATCGGTAAAGAGGACCCTCAGCGTCTCAATGACTCTGGCCTCGACCTCGGCAAGAATATGCAGCGCGCCTTCGATACCGGCCGGGTCCAACAGGCCCGCCTGCGCGAGCCTTCCCTGTGCCAACTGTTGCCTTGTATCGCCCACCGTCATTGCCCCACCAGGATCGTCACACCGTTGCATCCCAATCGGCACATCCCGCACGGCGTTCGGCGTCGCTGGCGGCAGAGACCGCCCGCCAGTTTTCCTTGTCGCCAATGGTGTCGTTGGAAATGGGACCGTTGATCTGTGCCACATCAACCCCGTTCCGCATCGGCAGAGCGTCTGTGTTCCCCTCTTTCACCGCCGCAATTGCCGCGCGCAACATGCGGCGGTATTTGATGATCGCCACATCGGTCTTGCCCAGATGTTCGCGGGTGCGGTCAAAGATCGGGCCGGGGCTTTCCACCGCCCATTGGTCATGCACGTTGATGTCCAGCCCCATCCCTGTGTAGGTCTCGCGCTGCTGCTCGACCGGGTCAAATCCATAGTCGTTGCGTTTGTTCTTGAGCGGCGCATAATCCGGCAGGCGGTGTTCCTTGAGCCGCTGTGCGCGCATCAGGTCTTTGTCCACGGGGTCTGTGAAACTGGTGAACATGGAATACCAATAACAGTTTTCGTCATCAATCGGCACATGCCACTGGGTGATGATCATTTCGCGGCTCATCGGAATGCTGATTGCCTCTGGGAAAATCTGATTGGTGATGCGGATATGCGTTTTGCCGTTGTCCAGATGGCGCAGGGCGATCAGCCGCATGCCGTAGTCTGTTTCCTCAACAGTGATCTCCGGGCGGGGATATTCCCGCAGCAACTGGGTCATCGGAATGTTGGTATCGGCCGCCTTGTCGCGGAATTGCTTACCATAGCTGTCGTCGGGGTCTTCGTCCTGCAAAAACCGGTGTAGAAACGATGCATGAGCCGGATCAATGCCCACCTCCATTGCTTGCAGCCAGTTGCATTCCCACAGCCCCTTGAAGGCAAAGACATGGGTTTCGGGCGCGCGGAAACAATCGAAGTTCGGGAAGGGCGGCGGATCGCCCGGCCCCATGTAGGCAAAGACGATGCCGTTTCTCTCAACCACCGGGTAAGAGGTGTTGCGGATGCCTTCGTGCATCTTGCTGCCTTCGGGTTCGCCCGGTTGCTCGACACATTGACCCGCGCGGTCAAAATGCCAGCCGTGAAACGGACAGCGCAGCCCGTTGTCTTCGAGGCGCCCATAACACAGGTCCGCGCCACGGTGCGGGCAATACCTGTCGATCAGGCCCAGCGCGCCGTCGTTGTCCCGAAACAGGACCAATCGTTCGCCCAACAATGTGACCGGCACAACCGCGCGGGTGCCGTCCAATTCTTCGGTCAGGGCAGCGGGTTGCCAATAATGGCGCATCACCGCACCCGCATCGGTCCCCGGCCCGGTGCGGGTGATGGTTTCGTTCAGTTCCCTGCTGATCATGGCGGTCCTCCCCGGTAGGGCGATCTAAGCCCAATTGGCCGGGGCCGGCAACACGCGAAAGGACGCAGACGGATCACGCAAAGGACCGGGGGCCAGCCCCCGGACCCCCGGAGTTTTTCTGGAAAGATGAAGCAGGATCACGGCCCTGCATCTTAGGCCGGCGACATGCCCCGCAACCGTTCGGAGCGGCGGCGCAGCAGTTCCACCACCGTCAGCAGGCCAATCGACAGGACCACAAGGATGGTGGCCACCGCCAGAATCGTCGGGCTGATCTGCTCGCGCAGGCCGGTGAACATCTGCCATGGCAGGGTTTTTTGCCCGGCAGAGCCGACAAAGAGCACCACGACAACTTCGTCGAAGGAGGTAATAAAGGCGAACAGGCCGCCAGAGATCACACCGGGCAGGATCAGTGGCATCTGCACCCGGAAGAAGGTCGTTACAGGCCCCGCGCCCATATTGGCCGCCGCACGGGTCAAGGAGTTGTCAAACCCTACCAATGTCGCCGTGACGGTGATGATTACAAAAGGAATACCAAGGGCGGCGTGAGCCAGAACCACACCGAGATAGGTGCCCTGCAATCCGATCCGGCTATAGAAAAAGTACATGCCTGCCGCCGAGATGATGAGCGGCACGATCATCGGTGAAATCAGGATTGCCATGATCGCGCGGCGGAAAGGGACGTGGGGTTGGCTCAGGCCGATGGCTGCGAGGGTGCCAAAGCCGACAGACAACAATGTTGCAACCGGCGCAATCTTGACCGAGTTGGCGACCGCCTGTTGCCAATCGGGATTGGTCAGGAAATCGCGGTAGTGCTTGAGTGAGTAGCCCGCCGGATCAAAACGCAGCATTTCCGGGGTGAAGGTAAAGAAATCCTCGGCGTTGAAGCTGAGCGGCATCACCACAAGGATGGGTGTGATCAGGAACACAAGGATTGCGCCGCAGATCACCCTGAAGGTGAAATGCCACAACACCTGACCCGGTGTCAGATAGGTTGCAACCTTGGCCCGGTAGCGCCCTTCGTAGAGCCAAAAGCTGAACCAGCCAAAAAACCAGCCAAACGCCGCGCCAATAATGCCCGCTGGAATGCCGGCAAGCAGGAAGCCCGCAATGGCCAGCACAACCACAAGCGCCCAGCGGCTGGCGTTTTCGACCTTGATGACCTGTGTCATCAGAAAGGCGATTGCGGCCATGATAACCGCGCCCAGCACAACGCCCAGCAGCGAACTACCCTGCGCGGTGCCGACAAAAAGACCCGCAACCGCACCGGCGGCAGCAACGACCGGCACATAAAACGAGACCGGTGTACGAGAAATCGGTGTAAGTGCAACCATGGTTCAGCCCCCCAATTTTACGTTGTCGATGCCGACTATCCTGTCGTAGGCCCAATAGAGACCCAGAACAACGACCAGCAGAATTGCGCCCAATGCGGCCGCAAGACCCCAGTTGAGCGAGCTTGAAATATGATAGGCAATCTGGTTGGAGATGAAGATACCCGTTCGCCCACCCACGATTTCTGGCGTGATATAGTAGCCAATCGACAGGATGAACACGAGGATCGACCCCGCACCGATGCCCGGCACCGACTGGGGAAAATAGACCCGCCAGAACGCCGTCCAGTTTGTTGCGCCCAGTGATTTGGCGGCACGGACATAGCTGGGTGGCACGGTTTTCATCACCGAATACAGCGGCAGGATCATGAACGGCAGCAGAATATGCGTCATGGCGATGATCGTACCTGTCTGATTGTTGATCAGGGCCAGGCGACTATCGTCACCGACAACACCCAGCCAGACCAGCGTGTCGTTAATCACACCTTGCTGTTGCAGCATCACTTTCCACGCGGAGGTGCGCACCAGCAGGGATGTCCAGAACGGCAGCAGCACAAGGATCATCAGCAGGTTGGCGGTCTTGGCCGGCAGATTGGCCAGGATAAAGCCAACCGGATAGCCCAGCAAAATACAAGTACCGGTAATTACCAGCGACATGAACAGCGTTCGCATGAACAACCGGACGTAGAAGCGTTCATTTTCGGGACGCATTGCTGACCCGTCGATGGTCTTTTGCATGTCGATGGAATTGAGGAAGTAGCCGGAGGTGAAATTCGGGCTATAGACTTTGAGCGTCTGCCAGACATCTATACTGACCCAATCTTCGTCGATGTCTTCAAAGGCCGCAGTGAAGCTGAGCGTTTCGAAATCGCCAGCGGCGGCGGCCGCTTCCTGCAGCTCGGCGGCACCGGGCCCGGTGTAGCCCGCGACATTGGCACCAGCCATCAAATCGTCGTAAAGGGCCGAATAGACAATGGCCCAGGGATCTTCCTTGGCAAGGTTGTCCTTGTCTTCATTCTGTACAAAGTTGGCATAGAACGTGAACTTTTCGGACGTGGTGGGCAGGATCCTGGCAATGGCAGGGTTCAACGCAAATTCAGGCTGTGCCGCGCGCGAGTCCGGTTCCCAGGCGTTTTGGGCCGTCAACCAGCCCGATGATCCCATCATCGCGTTCCAGTTTTCGCCCTTCTTCCAGAACCCGTTCAAATCCTCGAACTGATCCTGGAACACTTCGCCCATGTCATCGACCTTGCGGCCCGACTTCCGAAACAGGCTTGAGACACCCGTCAATTCATAATTCAGGCGCGACCCGAGCCGCGTGTGCAACTTGCGTTCCTTGGCCGCGAAAATATCTTCGTAAAGCGCCTTGAAAACTGTTTCATCAGGTATTGCGTCGCTCGTTTCGTCCCAGTCTTTCAACCGCTCAACCGTGCGTGGGAGCGTGTCAGAAACGATCTGGTTTTCGACTGAGCGAAAAAGCATGTCGACAATGGGCGCGATGAAGGTCAGCAGCACAAAAATCAACAGCGGCGCGATCAGCATCAGTGCGCGCAACTTCTGGCGGCGCAGGGCACGGTTCAGACTGGATTTCAGGGTGGTGCCATCAGCGGCCAGCATGGGGCCATTCGAAGAAGAGGTTGCGTCAGTCATTGTTCACCTGCGCCTGTTGTCGGGGTGCGTTGCGGTCCAAAAGACATGCCGCCTCCCCCGCGTCATTTATGGGATCAGGGGCCACTTGGCCCCTGATCGTATTCTCAGCCCAAGGGCTTATTGTGCCAGCCACGCCTGGAATTTGGCGTCGATGTCATCGCGGTAATCAGCCCAGAACTCGTAGTTGTACAGGAACGTGTTCTTGGCGTTGTTGGGATCGGTTGGCATGTGGGGTGCCATGTCGATGCCCAACTCTGCGTGTTTACCAACCAGCGGCGCAGAAGATGCACGTGCTGGGCCGTAGCTGATGTACTTGGACTGGTCAGCAAGACGCTGTGTGTCTGTCGCGAACATGATGTAGTCAAGCGCACGTGCCTGACGCTCAGGGGTCAGGCCGGTTGGAATGATCCAGCCGTCAAGGTCAAATACCTGCGCATCCCAGAGCATTGCGACGGGCTGGTTCTGCTCTTCGATGACCGAGAAGAGGCGGCCATTGTAGGTGGAACCCATCACAACTTCGCCATCTGCCAAAAGCTGTGGCGTGTCCGCGCCCGCAGACCACCAGATCACGTCGTCCTTGATCGTGGCAAGTTTATCAAGCGCTTGCTGTTGACCTTCGGGGGTTTCCAGGACGTCGTATACGTCACCCTTGGCAACACCGTCACACAGCAGAGCCCATTCCATGTTGTTGATCGGGTTTTTCTCCAGCGCGCGCTTGCCCGGATATGCCTCTGTGTCAAATACGGCGCAAACGGATGTCGGAGCCGTGTCGCCAACCAGGTCTGTGCGGTAGCCGAATGTCGTGGAATACACGATCTGCGGGATAAAGCAGTCGGATACCAGAAGATCGCCAAAATCATCCGACGCGGAGGTGCCATCAGGCGCAGCCGCGAGCATCTCGTCTGCGTCTATTTCCATCGCCAAGCCTTCGTCGCACAGACGGATGGCGTCGGCCGCAACGACGTCAACCACGTCCCATGTCACGTTTCCGGCTTCGTTCATCGCGCGCAGCTTGGCCACCGCTTCGGATGAGGATGAGTCGTTGATGATCTTGACCCCGGTCTTTTCGGAATAGGGGTCGTGATATGCTTTTTGCTGTGAGTTGGAGTATGCGCCACCCCAGCTGACGATTGTCATTTCATCGGCCATGTTGCCATCAGCCGTGGCCATGCCCGCCGAGATCGTCAGCGCGATTGTGGCCAATAGCGTCTTTGTGATTTTCATTTGGAGTCTCCCAATTATATGCCCTTTGTTTTTGTGGGATAACGGCAACGGGCTTGACCGCCGCGTCCCAAAAGCGCGCGCGCGGAGCGTCAGGCGTCCAGCGCGCGGCAATCCTCAGGCATCCAGCCAATCTCGATCTGTTGTCCGGGCTTCAGCCGGGCGACATCAGGCGCGTTCCGCGTCTTGATAACGAAATCATCCTTGCCAGCGACCCGCAGGCGGGTGCGGAAAATATCGCCCATATAGACAAACTCAAGTACTTCCGCCTGGAGCGTATGGGCATCCGCGCTCAGGCGGTCCTTGTTATATTCGACCCGTTCGGGCCGGATCGACACACGTGTGCGTTCACCTGCCTTGGTGACGTTGATGGGCTTGGCGTCAATAATTTCGCCCCCGTCAAGTTGCACCAGCGCCACGCCATTGCTGATCTCCTTGACCACCCCTTCGAGGGTGTTGTTTTCGCCAATGAACTGCGCAACAAAGCTGTTTTCCGGTTCTTCATATAGTTTGTCCGGCGGAGCGAGCTGTTGAATGCGGCCATCGTCAAAGACGGCAACCCGGTCTGACATGGTGAGCGCTTCGGTCTGATCGTGGGTAACGTAAACCGTTGTAATGCCCAGCTGATGCGCCAGATTGGTGATCTCGAACTGCAATGTTTCGCGCAGCTGCTTGTCCAATGCGCCAAGCGGTTCGTCCATCAGGACCAGCTCAGGTTCAAACACCAACGCGCGGCTCAGCGCAATGCGCTGCTGCTGACCGCCGGAAAGCTGCGCCGGGCGGCGACCGCCAAAGTCGCCCATCTGAACCATGTCCAGGGCACGTTTGACTTTTTCCTCACGTTCGGATTTGCCGATCTTGCGCACTTCCAGCGGGAAGGCGAGATTTTCGGCAACCGTCATATGCGGAAACAAAGCATAGTTCTGGAATACCATGCCGATTCCGCGCTTGTGCGGCGGAATGTTGTTGATCGACTTGCCATCCAGGCGGATGTCCCCGTGCGTCGCCGTTTCAAACCCGGCAAGCATCATCAGGCACGTCGTCTTGCCCGATCCCGATGGCCCAAGCATGGTGAGAAACTCACCCTGTGGCAGAGAAAGATTCAGGTCTTTCACCACAAGTGCTTCGCCGTCATATGATTTCTGAACACGGTCGAATTCGACGAACGCCGTGTTGTTTGACGATGTATCCACGCCGTCTCCCCTTTGGTTCCATGTCGCAGCAGGTTGATCCGGCCGTCGCTTTGTTGAACAGAGCTATTCAAGACAACCTGCGCCATTTACGCAACCTGATTCTTGGTCACATGCTGTTTTTTTAAGAAAATAGTCAGTTACGCGGGCGTATTGAGCATCTTCATATGCCAGGCCAACGCCTGGTTGCTTGAAAGAACCGGCTTTCCGATGCGCTGCTCGATCTCTGGAATTGCTGCAAGAGTACGCAGATTTGTGCAACTCAGGAAAACCCCTTCCACATCGCTGTGCTGTCCCAGCGCGCAAGCCGCTTCGACAATCGACCCTTTGGAGATGCGCACAACCTTGGCTTCTTCGGCCTCTCCAAAGGAACCGAACACATCCGTGGAAATACCCGCCGCTGCAAAGGCCGTGCGCAGGGGGGCGCTGACCGTTTCGATGTAGGGCGACAGGAGCGCCAACCGGCTGACGTTCCTGGCCTGTGTACAGGCAATTGCCGCGCGCAGGGGGTTTGTGACTTCGGTCGCATTGCAGGTTCGTTTGACCAGGCGGGCAACCTCGTCCGATCCAATAATCGAACTGGCAGAAGTGCATCCGTACCCCACCACCCGATAAGGTCGCGCCTTGGGCAACAACCGCGCAGCGGCTGAAAGGTCGTCGGCCATCGCGGCCAGCGTCTCGGGTGTGACTTCCGGTGCGCTGGCGATCCGTGAGACATAGATCGGCGTGGGGTCATGGGCAAAGACACTGCGCATATCCCCTTCCAGCGTCTCGTCCGCTTCCAGCACGATCAACCCCATCGGGCACAGATCGGGATCATCGGCATCAAGCCGATAGGAAAAATCGCTCATATGACCCCAATTTCCGACCCAAGGCGCGGCGAGACAAAGCGCGCGCCCGTTTGGGTGACGACAATGTTTTCCTCGTGCACCATTATCTTGTCTCCTATGGCGATACCCGGCTCAAGCGTCAGCACCATACCCTCTTGCAACATCGTGTGATCGGACGGGATCAGGGACGGCCACTCGGTCAGTGATATGCCCAACCCATGACCCAGCCTTCCCGCGTCAGTTGCCTCGCCGCCGCGCGACAACACTGATTGCATGGCATGAAAGAGGTCGGACGCCGTGGCACCGGGACGGGCAATCTCAAACGCGGCATCGGAGGCTTCAACCAACTGGGCATGGGCGGCGGAAACGGCGGCACTTGGCCGGCCAACAGACCAGTTTCGGTCATAGTCACAAAAATACCCGTCCCAGATCAGCCCGGTATCCAGCATCAATACATCGCCCGCGACCAAGGCCCGGTCATGCGCGGGAGAGATGACATCGGCGTACCCCCCCTGTTCGGCCCCACCGGCCAGATAGGGGACCCAATCCGCCCCCTCGTCAAGGCAGGCCATCTGGAAATGGCGGAACACATGGTCCAGCGCCACCCCTTCGCCTGCAATCCGGGGCACCCTGTCAAAGGCCCGCGCCGCAATGCCACATGCCGTCTCGATCTTCTCGATCTCCGCTGCGGATTTAACCATCCGTACCTCCCGAATGACTCCAAAATCGCTGGTAACGCGGCGGTTCCCGACCAATCCCCTGACCCGGATAAGATCGGCAAGGGGCATACGTACATGGGTTTCGTGTCCGTCAGGTATGCCAATCACGCCTTTTTGGGGAACAACCTGCGTCAAGGTATCGGCCAGCAGGCTGACACCATCGTCCTCTAGGTCGGGAGCACTCCAGGTGCGGATGTCATCGATCCAGGTTTGCGCCATCAGGGCGGCCCCGATGGAGGGGATCACGGCCACGGGCTTGCCGCTGACCGGCACGATCAAAAACCACGGACGGGTCGGGCTTTCCCAGAACCGCGTCAGATAGCCGGTGAAATAACGCACCTCGGTTTCGGTGGTCAGCAAAAGCGCGTCCAGCCCCTTGGCACCCATGCGCCGCTGCGCGCGTTTCAGGCGGCTCTCGAATTCTTGCTGCTCAAATCCACGTTTTGACATGTGTTGCTCTCTTTAGCTGGCTTTGCCGCCGGACCGGAATGCCGCGACCAGTTCAGGCAGATACGCCTCCCCCTGCCCCTGCTCCACAGCCTCGTCAAGGGCTTGTAAAACACCCGCGGCAATGCCTCGTTGCGCCCCTGCGGCCTGCGACATCTGTAGGTAATAGTCGATGTCCTTGAGCGCATTGTTGACCACAAATGGCAACGCGCTTGGGTCTTGATCGGTGATGAAAGGGGCCAGACGGTCAAGCGCCACCGACGCCCCGCCTCCGGTTTTCAGCACCTCGACCAAGACCTTTGGATCAACCCCGGCATCCGCCGATTGCGCGGCAGCCTCGGCCAGCAGGGTCATGAACCCGATCGACACGAAGTTATGCAGCAATTTCATCCGGTGGCCCGTCCCGACAGGGCCGACATGTGTCACATGTTCGGTAAAGGCAGAAAGAACCGGCGTCACCTGATCGAGCACCGCCGCTTCGCCGCCTACAAGCAGATTGAGAGTTCCCGCTTGCGCATGGGTGGCGGTGCGGGTCATCGGGGCATCCAGAAACCCACCGCCTTTCCGCGCCGTCAACGCGGCCATCTTTGTGCTGTTTTCCGGCAATGACGTTGAGCAATCGACAATCGCAGCTCCCGCACTCAGCGCGGACAAGACACCATCATCGCCGGTCAGAACGGCCTCGACCTGCGGGGCGCCGGTCACGCACAAGATGACCACGTCCGCGCCCTGTGCAACCTCTGCCGGGGTCTTGCAGGAGACCGCACCCAACCCGGTGATCTCGTCCACCGGTTGATTGCCGGGATGATCGAGAAAGCGCAACGTATGCCCCCCCCGGATCAACACATTGCGTGCAATCCCCTGTCCCATCAGGCCGACGCCAATCATACCCACATTCATTTCTGATACCCTCCGGGCTGTGTTGAATTGGAGAATGACACAGGCCGCCCGTTCACGCGAGGGGCT
>CAXBKL010000039.1:0-28594 GCA_963976125.1 uncultured Sulfitobacter sp.
GCGACTGCCGGTCCCGGAATGCCTGATTTGTAGGGGTACTGAGTTGATCGGAGCGCGCGGGGGGCGTCACCGGCCCCCGGTTCAAACACCGTCGGACCTGTGGTTCCTGGGACCGCCGGGTAAACTGTCACAGCCGCCGTGGCGTCACCGGAGGTCTGGGATTCACCGCGCATGGGTTCAGGGCAGGTCTGGCGTTGTTTCCGCAAAGCATTGAATCATCGACAGAAAAACTCTGAAAGTTGAGCTGCTTCAGGCCACTGCTGATCTGGTTTGACGCGTCAAATGGTCCGTAATGAAATATCCGCTGTGCAGTGTTCAACCGGCACATTGTCCGTTAGGTTGTATCAATGATTCATTAAAACAGTTGCTACGTCATGAACCTTTCCCTGCGAGCCAGCGTAAAGTGCTCCGAATGCCCCATTCGTCACCGCGCCGTCTGTGCGCGGTGTGACGATGAAGAGCTGTTGCTGCTTGAGCAGGTCAAATCCTACCGGAGTTACAACGCCGGGGATGTGATCTTGTGGCGGGGCGAGGAACTGCAATTTGTGGCGTCGGTGGTCAAGGGCGTGGCGTCTCTGTCAAAAACGCTTGAGGACGGGCGCACCCAGATGGTCGGTCTTTTGCTGCCCTCTGATTTTATCGGTCGGCCCGGACGCGAACAGATCGAGTTTGATGTGACCGCAACCACGGATGTGACCCTGTGCTGTTTTGAGCGCAAGCCTTTCGAGCGGATTGTAGAAAACACACCTGCGGTGGCGCAGCGGTTGATGGAACTGGCTTTGGACGAGCTGGATTCGGCGCGCGATTGGATGCTGCTGCTTGGGCGTAAGACGGCGCGTGAGAAAATTGCGACCTTTATCGAAATGCTGGTGCGCCGGTCCAGCATTTCTCTGGCGGACGGGACACCGCAGGACTTGAGCCTGCCAATGACCCGTGACCAGATTGCGAATTACCTCGGCTTGACCCTTGAGACAGTCAGCAGACAATTCAATGCGCTCAAGAAAGAGCAGATTATCTCTTTCAGCGATCGCCGGAGATTTGAAGTAATCGACATCTCGGCCCTGCATGATGCAACCGGCGACGATTCTGATGGCGGAATGATCGACTAGCGATCGGCGGCCGGAGGGCGGCGTCGCTTATAGATCCGCCTGCTCCTGGCGGCTGTTCGTGATCTGGGAAATCGGCCATATGCGCCGCTCTGCAAATCAGGTGGAATACTGGGCAATGGGTGAGGAGCGATCCGGGCACTCCCTCGGAAAGCCGCTCGATCAAATGATCATGGCGCAAGCCCGCGCAGCCGTCCTGCCCGAACAACTCAGAAAGTGACGCAAGATCAAGGTGCTGTGTGCCCCGGAGCGCCCTTGCCCGCGTGATGGTCGGGCTGCTAAGAAGGGGTCAGTTCGGATCGAGTTAAGGCTCAGAAAAATGCTGCACTGCAACGTAAATTGACTCAGATCAAAGTTGCCGGTGTAGCCACACCTTATGGATGATCCGCGAACAGGAGTGTCCCCTGCGATGCTCTGCTCACTTCGAGGGACAAAATATGAACTATGTGAAACTCATTTTATTGGGGCTTGTAACCCTGATCGCTGCCATGGCGGCAAGCTGGGGCAACGACCTCGCTTATCAGGTCCACGCCTTCTTGATCATGGTGATCGCCTTTGTGGCGTTCATTTGGGTGCTGCGCCACACCGACGAACCCGCACCTGCGGCAGTTGGTGGTGCGGAATTATATAACGATGGCGTTATTCGCGCCGGCATCATTGCAACGGCCTTTTGGGGCATCGCGGGTTTTCTGGTCGGGACATTCATCGCCTTCCAGCTTGCGTTTCCCTGGCTTAATTTCGATTGGGGCCAACCTTTTACGAACTTCGGACGTCTGCGCCCGCTGCACACCAGTGCGGTGATTTTTGCGTTTGGCGGCAATGCTCTGATCGCAACTTCTTTTTACGTCGTGCAACGCACCAGCAGTGCGCGGCTGTGGGGCGGTAACACGGCTTGGTTCGTGTTCTGGGGCTATCAGTTGTTTATCGTACTTGCGGCGACCGGCTATCTTCTGGGTGCAACGCAGTCCAAGGAATATGCGGAACCGGAATGGTATGTGGACATCTGGCTGACAGTTGTCTGGCTGGCCTATCTGGCGGTGTTCCTGGGGACAATCTTCAAACGCAAAGAACGCCACATCTATGTTGCGAACTGGTTTTTCCTGAGTTTCATCATCACGGTTGCCATGTTGCACGTGGTCAACAACCTGTCGATTCCGGTCAGCATCTGGGGCAGTAAGTCTGTGCAGGTGTTCTCTGGTGTGCAGGATGCGATGACCCAGTGGTGGTATGGCCACAACGCGGTTGGGTTCTTCCTCACTGCCGGGTTCCTCGGCATGATGTACTATTTTGTTCCCAAGCAGGCCGGGCGTCCGATCTTCAGCTACAAGCTGTCCATCGTGCACTTCTGGGCGCTGATTTTCTTGTATATCTGGGCGGGTCCGCACCACCTGCATTACACGGCACTGCCTGACTGGGCATCGACGCTGGGCATGGTGTTCTCCATTGTTCTGTGGATGCCAAGCTGGGGTGGTATGATCAACGGTCTGATGACGCTGCAGGGCGCGTGGGACAAGTTGCGTACCGACCCGATCCTTCGGATGTTTGTTCTCAGCCTCGGTTTTTATGGCATGTCGACCTTTGAAGGTCCGATGATGTCGATCCGCGCGGTGAACTCGCTTAGCCACTATACCGACTGGACCATTGGTCACGTGCACTCCGGTGCACTGGGTTGGAACGGCATGATCACCTTTGCCTGCATCTATTTCCTGACACCTAAACTCTGGGGGCGTAAGCAAATGTATTCCATGTCCGCAATCAGCTGGCACTTCTGGCTCGCGACACTTGGCATCGTTCTTTATGCGGCGTCCATGTGGGTCACTGGCATCATGGAAGGTTTGATGTGGCGTGAGGTCGACGATCAGGGCTTCCTTGTGAACTCCTTTGCCGACACCGTCAGCGCCAAGTTCCCGATGTATGTGGTCCGTGGTCTGGGCGGCGTGTTGTTCCTGTCCGGTGCATTGGTCATGGTCTGGAACATGTGGATGACCATCCGCGGGGCGACAGCAAAAGACGTTGTCCTGCCTTCCGCAACCGCAACCGCAACACCAGCAGAATAAGGAGCAGATCATGGCTGATAACAAAAATATGCCGGGTCAGGCGACAGAAGAAGCGGCGCCAAAACGCGGCTTCCTCGCCCGCCACGCGGTCCTAGAAAGAAGTCCAACTTTGCTGCTGGTCGCCTCGCTTTTGGTGGTCACAGTCGGGGGCATCGTTGAGATTGCGCCGCTTTTCTGGCTGGAAAACACCATCGAGGATGTGGAAGGCGTTCGTCCCTACAGCCCGCTCGAACTGACGGGTCGTGACATCTATATCCGTGAGGGTTGCTATGTCTGCCATAGCCAGATGATCCGCCCGATGCGGGACGAGGTCGAACGCTATGGTCCCTATTCGCTGGCGGCAGAAAGCATGTATGACCACCCGTTTCAGTGGGGATCAAAGCGTACCGGGCCTGATCTGGCCCGGGTCGGCGGGCGGTATTCCGACGCCTGGCATGTGGATCACCTGATGGATCCGCAGTCGGTGGTGCCGGAAAGCATCATGCCGAAATACGCGTTCCTTGCCGAAACCAAGATCAAGGCGGACCAGGTCAAAGCGTTGGTCAAGACGCACCGTTTTGTAGGTGTGCCCTATAGCGACGAACAGGTCGAAGAAGCCGAGGCGGATTTCTATGCGCAGGCTGATCTGGACGCCGATTGGGATGGGTTGCTGGAACGCTATCCGGGGGCGGCGGTCGCCAACTTCGACGGACAGAGCGATCTGACCGAGATGGACGCGCTGATTGCTTATCTACAAGTGCTTGGGACGATGGTTGATTTCTCGACCTACACCCCAGTGCCAAGCCGGTAAGGAGGACAGAATGGAAACCTATTCACTCCTACGCGAGATCGCGGACAGCTGGATGCTTTTGGCGATGTTCATCTTTTTCGTAGGCGTTGCGATCTGGGCCTTCCTGCCCAGCCAGCGCGCTGCGCGCGAAGACGCCCGATTGATACCGTTTCGGGACGAAACAGACGCCAAGACCCGCGCAGGCGCGGAACGCAAAAGCGCCGGCCAGACCGATGCCAAAAAACTGGAAGGACAAGTCAATGTCTGAACGCAAAGTTGATGAAGAGACCGGTATCGAAACCACTGGCCACAGCTGGGACGGTATTGAAGAATTGAACAACCCTTTGCCGCGTTGGTGGCTGTGGACCTTCTATATCACCATTCTGTGGGGCGTGGGCTATACCATTGCCTATCCCGCATGGCCGATGATTTCAGGTGCCACCGAGGGTGTACTGGGTTATTCAACACGCGCGGAGGTTGCCCAGAACATCAAGGAACATGAGGCCAAGAACGAAGCGCTGGTTGCGCAGTTGAACGCGGCTGAGCTTGCAACGCTTCAGCCCTCCGACGACCTGCATCGCTATGCGGTGTCGCGCGGTGGCGCGGTGTTCCGCGCACAATGCAGCCAGTGCCACGGCTCCGGTGCGGCGGGGGCGGTGGGTTATCCCAACCTGTTGGACAATGACTGGCTTTGGGGTGGCGACATAGAGAGCATCCGCTACACCATCAATCACGGCATCCGCAACGATCAGGACGAGGACGCGCGGTATTCCGAGATGCCGGTTTTTGCTGACATTCTGGAAGATGAGGAAATCAGCTCCGTGGTTGAACATGTGCTGAGCCTGTCGGGTTCTGATGCCGATCAGGCGCTTGCCGCGCAGGGTGGCGAAGTATATTCGGAGAACTGTGCCGCCTGTCACGGCGACCAAGGTTTGGGTGACCGTGAGCAAGGCGCGCCGAACCTTGCCGATGCCATCTGGCTTTATGGTGGGTCGCGTGAAGCGGTCACCAAGTCCGTGCGCTATGCGCGCTTTGGTGTGATGCCCCCCTGGGGTCAGCGCCTGAGCGAGGAAGATGTGCGCGCTGTTTCTGTCTATGTTCACAGCCGGGGAGGCGGTGAATAAGGCGGAAGACGGCTACGATCTTTCGTAGCCGACCCCCGGAGCGGCCCTGTTCGCACCATGTTGCCGCTTCGGGGACTTTTGACTCAGATCAAAAGCTGACACCAGTCACAATGGCAAAAAAGAATTGCGAGCAGGAACCAAAAGATGTCCACATCCAAACTCTATGCCGCCCGTGAGCCGATCTTTCCGCGCCGTGTAACGGGGTTCTTCCGCCGTTTCAAATGGTGGATCATGATCGTGACTCTGGGGATCTATTACCTGACCCCCTGGATCCGGTGGGACCGTGGGCCAAGCCTGCCTGATCAAGCGGTTCTGGTCGACCTGGCGCACCGCCGTTTCTACTTCTTCTGGATCGAGATATGGCCGCATGAGTTTTACTTCGTGGCGGGTTTGCTGATTATGGCGGGTCTGGGGCTTTTCCTGTTTACCTCCGCGCTTGGCCGCGTCTGGTGTGGATATACCTGTCCCCAGACGGTCTGGACCGATCTGTTCTTATTGGTCGAACGGCGGGTCGAAGGGGACCGAAACGCACAGTTGCGTCTTCATCGGTCAAAGTGGAATCTGCACAAATGGCGTCTGCGCCTGACAAAATGGGCGATCTGGCTGGTTATTTCCGTGGCCACCGGCGGGGCATGGGTGTTTTATTTTACCGATGCGCCGACATTGCTGCGTGATCTGTTTGCCTTTACCGCGCATCCGGTTGCCTATGGCACCATCGCGGTCCTGACGGCGACGACCTTCGTTTTTGGCGGTTTCATGCGTGAACAGGTGTGCATCTACATGTGTCCCTGGCCACGTATCCAGGCGGCAATGATGGACCCCGACACCATTACCGTCGCTTACCGCGACTGGCGGGGCGAACCGCGCGGCAAGGGCAAGGCACGCCGCCGGGCCAAGGCCGAGGCCGCCGAGGCCGCAGCACAGGCCACCGGACCTGGCAAAGTCACCTACAAGGGCACACCCTACCGCGAGGAACATGTTGCCGACAAAACGAATGTCGCGCCGCTTGTTTCGGGTGAATTGGGCGACTGCATTGATTGCATGGCCTGTGTGAACGTCTGCCCGATGGGTATCGACATCCGCGATGGCCAGCAGATGGAGTGCATTACCTGCGCGCTGTGTATCGACGCCTGTGACGATGTCATGGATAAGATCGGCAAGCCGCGGGGTCTGATTGATTATCTGGCACTCTCGGATGAAACGCTTGAACGGGCAGGGCAGGCGCCGCGCCCGATCTGGAAGCACATCTTCCGGGTTCGGACCTTGATTTATACCGGCATGTGGTCTTTGATCGGCATCGGCCTTGTCTATGCGCTTTTTGTGCGTACCGACATCGAAATGACGGTCAGCCCGGTCCGCAATCCGACCTATGTGATGCAGTCGGATGGCGCAATCCGCAACATCTACGATGTGCGACTGCTGAACAAACTTGGGAACGACCGTACCTTCCATCTGAACCTGACCAGCGATGAAATTCTGCGAATTGAACTGGAGGGGGCGGACAATCAATTGAGCATCAACGTGCCAGCCAACAAGACGGTTTTGCAGCGGGTCTATGTCACGGCCCGGCCGCAGGATCCGGCGGCCAAGGCCGATACCACCGCTCTGCGGCTGTGGGTCGAAGACCTGGATAGTGGCGATCGTGCCAGCCGTTCAACCACCTTCAACGGGAGAGACGAGCAATGACCGAGATCAAGGGATGGCACGTATTGAGCGTCTTTGTATTCGCTTTTGGCATTATCATCGCGGTAAACCTGACGCTGGCTTATAACGCGGTCAAAACCTTTCCCGGACTGGAAGTGAAAAATTCCTATGTCGCCAGCCAGGTATTTGATGTGGAGCGCGAGGCACAGATGGCCCTGGATTGGGATGTGTCGGCAAGCCTTGTGGGGCAGGATCTGACACTCACGATCATATCGGGTGGCGTGCCCATTGCGCCAGTGATCGAAAATGCCATCTTTGGCCGTGCGACGAGCGTCGCGCGTGACCAGTTTCCCGAATTCACCTTTGACGGTACCGCGCTGCGGGCGACGGTTAGGGAAGGCGGCAAGGGCAACTGGAACTTGCGCCTGCGGGCGCGCGCCGAGGACGGCACGCTTTATCAACAGCGTATCGTAATCAGGGCAGAGAAATGACAACCGCCTGCCCGGCCTGCGCCGCGTCCCCCATGGCCCAGGAAATCGCCATGGGTCCGGCGCTGCAATTCTCTATCCCGGACGTGCATTGCGCCGCCTGCATCGGCAAGATCGAACGTGGTTTGGCCTCTGTGCGGGGCGTGCAGGACGTTCGCGTCAATCTGTCACTCAAGCGCCTGTCGGTCACTGGCGCAGCTGCGGCTCCGCGTATTCTGGATGCCCTTGCTGACCTGGGCTACGACGCCTTCCCACTGGACCCCGAAGCACTGGGCCGCTCACAGGATCTGGTAGGGCGCAGGCTCTTGACACGTATGGCGGTTGCCGGGTTTGCCATGATGAATGTCATGCTGCTGTCCGTTGCTGTCTGGTCGGGGGCCTCTGACGCGACGCGCGATCTGTTTCACCTGATTTCGGCGGCCATCGCGCTGCCGGTCGTGGCCTATTCCGCGCAACCGTTTTTTCAGAACGCATGGTCGGCCCTGCGGGTGCGCCGTCTGAACATGGATGTGCCCATTTCGCTGGCAATCATCCTGGCGGCTGGCATGTCCCTCTATGAGACACTCAACAGCGGCCCGCATGCCTATTTTGACGCGGCGCTGTCGCTGACTTTTTTCCTGCTGATCGGGCGCTACATGGACCACCAGACACGGTCCGCGGCGCGGTCCGCGGCCAAGGAACTGACGGCGCTTGAAACGCATTCGGCCACCCGTGTGGATGGCAACACCTTTGAGACGGTCCCGGTTGCGCAGGTCGCTGTCGGCGATATTCTACAGGTTGCGTCGGGGGCCCGTGTTCCTGTTGATGGCATTCTGCTCAGCGATGACGCGCTGATGGACCGCGCCTTTCTGACAGGAGAAAGTGCGGCGGTGAACGCGAAAAAGGACGACTTGTTGCAGGCGGGCGAAATCAACCTTGCCGCGCCCCTGCGCCTGCGGGCCACGGCTGTCGGCGAGGATACGACCCTGCGCCGGATGGCGGCTCTGGTGGAGACGGCTGAAAATGGTCGCAATGCCTATACCGCGTTGGCCGACCGCGCCGCCCAGGTCTATGCGCCAGCGGTCCATCTGCTTGCGTTGGTTGCCTTTCTTGGATGGCTTGTCGCCACCGGCGATGTCCGCCATTCGCTGAATATCGCGATTGCGGTGCTGATTATCACCTGCCCCTGCGCCCTTGGGCTGGCGGTCCCGGCGGTCAGCACCGCCGCGATCAGCCGCTTGTTCTCCGCGGGGTTCCTTGTCAAGCATGCAACCGCGCTGGAACGTCTGGCAGAGGTGGATCATGTGGTCTTTGATAAAACCGGTACATTGACCAAACCCGCCGTGGTCGACATTGCCGCGCTGAACGAGACCGAAAAGTCGGTTGGTCTGGCGCTGGCGCAGGCCTCTGACCACCCCCTTTCGCGGGCCTTTGCCACCGCGTTGGCAGGTGTAGGGGCCGCCGATCTGGACGATGTCCGGGAAATGCCGGGCCTGGGTGTGCAAGGCCGCTGGAGCGGCAAAGACGTACAGTTGGGCCGTGGCAGTTGGTTGGGCGCCAGCTTTGACGGCTTGGGGCTAAAGGTCGGGGCAGGGCCTGCAACTGCGATAGAGGCGGCGGAAACCGTGCGTCCGGGCGTCAAGGAAGCGGTTGCTGATCTTGGCCTGCCCGCTGAAATCATGAGCGGGGATGCACCGGCACCTGCCCAGCGGATAGCCGACGCCCTTGGGCTGCCGGTGCTGGCACAGGCGCGGCCCGAACAGAAACTCGCCCGTCTCGAAGCATTGAAGGCGCAAGGCCATCAGGTGCTGATGGTCGGCGACGGGCTGAACGATACCGCAGCCCTTGCCAGCGCCCATGCGTCGCTTGCCCCGTCCTCTGCTCTCGAGGCATCGCGCAGTGCCGCCGATATTGTCCTTCTCAAGGACAGCTTTGAGGATTTGCCGATGGTGCTGCGCGTTGCGCGGGCGACCCAGAAGCTATCCAGACAGAATTTCAGCATTGCCACGGTCTACAATCTCATCGCGGTCCCGATTGCGCTTGCGGGCTTTGCAACGCCTTTGGCGGCGGCCTTGGCGATGTCGTTTTCATCCATTACAGTGCTGGCCAACTCCCAACGTATGAGGTCCGTCAAATGAATGTACTTGTGATCCTGATCCCGGTCTCGCTGATTTTGGGCGGTCTGGGGCTTGCGGCGTTCTTGTGGTCGGTGCGGTCGGATCAATATGATGACGACAAGGGCAACGCCGCGCGCATTCTTCTGGACGACTGAGTGTTCTGAAATCTTTCGACATTTGACCCAAATTGGATGTGATTACCGCGCCTGATCGGGGGTGCACCGCGTTGCTGTTAACGGGGCGGAAATCTGTATTGTCTATGACCCTGACCGGGGATCACGCGGGCAAGCCTTTGGGCTGGACCGGCGCGTGGCGGTGTCGGGAAACAGGTGATGACCAAAGGATCACAACATGCAGGAGGGGCCCAAGGCCCGGACGTGACCGGCGTCCATGGCTGAGGCTGGCAACACTCTTGGCCCGGACCTTGTTTTCGGGGGGTTTTCGCTGAATACCGGCGACGTCCAGGGCGATGGGCTGATCCGGTTCTCGGGGACGGTGGTGAATGTCGGTGCGGCGGCGGCGGCGGCATCGAACGTGGCCCTTTTCCTGTCAGCGGATCAGATGATCGGCGTTGATGACATCGTGTTGGATGTGATCGAGCTGTCCGGGATCATGCCGGGGCATTTGATTGATTTTTCCGGCAGCATCCGCCTGCCGGTGCTGCCGCCAGCGGAAGAGGTGATCCATCTGGGCGCGGTTGTCGATTTTGACGATGCCATTGCCGAGGCGGATGAAGGCAACAACATCGCCACCGCGCAGGTGGTGAACCCGGCATCTGTTCCGCCGTTGCAGCCCACAACCAATATCGAACCCTATGTGCTTGTCTTGCGCAAGGACGCGCAGGTGCGTGCAACGTCGGATATGCCGTCAAATTGGCGGGTGTCCGAAACCCTGCCAAACCCACAGTATCTGGAGGCGGCGCGCGATCTGACCAGCGCGGAGATGGGCAATTTTTCGACAGTGGACATGGCGGATGATGCGGCACTGCTGGCGTTGGGGCGCGGGGAGATCGACGCCGCTATCCTGCCCCGCAACAGCGCAGTCATCAACCCGCTGCCCAATGATCTGGTTGCATTCGAGATGCCCAATGAACCCGGCGCTCTGCGACCTTTCGACCCGTCGATCAGGCTGGTTGATGGCACCGAAAATCTTGTGCCGCTACACTCCTCAGAGGCCAACGAGGTCATCCTTGGCGGTGATGGTACCGATGTCGTGGTCTATGCCGGGCCGCAGTCCGGTTTCACCCTGACACTGACATCAAGCAGCATGACCCTGTCCGACCGACGTGTGGGCGTCGAGGGGATGGACAGCCTGATCTCTATTGAGCGGCTCGTCTTCGGGACCGGTGTGGATGCACCGGCCGATGCGGCGTTCGACCTGACATTGTTTACTGGCCCCACCTCGCTGACTGAACAGGAATTTGCTGCAATTACAGAGCTATACATCGCGTACTTCAACCGGGCGCCAGATGCTTTGGGGTTGTTTTACTGGGGGACGGAATTTGCGCGGGGCTTCACAATTCAGCAAATGGCCACCAGCTTTTTCGAGCAGCCGGAGACGCGCAACACCTATGCGCATGTCCTTGATGCGGCGGGAAATTTGCTGGATACGGACGCCTTTGTCGCCGCCGTCTATGCCAATGTGTTGGGCCGAACTCCTGATCCGGCCGGCTTTGTCTATTGGGTAGACCAGCTTGACAACAACCCCGCGATCACCGCGCCGCTTTTCATTCTATCCGTCATCGGCGGGGCAAAGTTCCCGTCCAGCCCGACACCTCAATCACTAATCGATCAGGATTATCTTGCGAACAAGGTGGACATCGGCGCGTATTTTTCGGCGATCAAGGGCCTGAGCAATACCGAAGACGCAAAAACGGTCATGTCCCTTTTTGACGGCACAGCACAGGGCAAGGACGCCGCCCGCAACGCCATCGAAACCCTGTATCAGGACGCCCTTGATCCGACGTCCGGGGAGTTCCTGTTTCAGCTTGTCGGCGTGCTGGATGATCCATTTTGGCCTGTTTGACATCCATTGGTGTCGGCACCTCTTGCCCAATGCCGCAGACTGTCGCAAACCTGACATATGTCGATCAATCTTACATCCCGCATCATCCGTGTTCCGCGTCCCTTTCATGCTGAACGGGCGTCGGATGCCGCAAAACTGGTGCCGGACGCACCGGCCGAGGCGAGGGCGCTCATCTCTGGTGCGGCGTCCTGTGCGCCTTACCTTATGGGGCTTTTGGAAAAGGAAAGTGACTGGCTGGTTGCGGCGCTGGACGATCCCGAAGGTGCGATCCGATCCGAAATCGGCCGCGCGGCCGCGCTGCCGACCGATCAGGTGCAAAGGGGTCTGCGCCAGGGCAAGCGCCGGATCGCCCTGCTGGCGGCGGTGGCGGATCTTGCCGGTGCCTGGCCGCTCGAGCAGGTCACCGTCGCGTTGACCGACTTTGCGGATGCGGCGGTGGCGGCCGCACTTCGGTCGGCATTGGCGGTCCAGATCAGACGCGGCAAGCTGCCCGGCATGTCAGAGGACGATCTTGAAACCGCCTGCGGCATGGTGGTTTTTGCGATGGGCAAGATGGGCGCGCATGAGCTGAACTATTCGTCGGACATTGACCTGATCTGCCTGTTTGATGAAACGCGGTTCGATCCTGCGGACTTTCACGATGCGCGCACGGCCTTTGTCCGGGCCACCCGGATGATGAGCGGCACGCTGAGCGACTTGACCGGCGACGGGTATGTGTTTCGCACCGACCTGCGGTTGCGGCCTGATCCGGCTGTTACCCCGGTATGCATGGCGATGGAGGCCGCAGAGCGGTATTACGAATCGCTTGGCCGCACCTGGGAGCGGGCGGCTTATATCAAGGCGCGCGCCTGCGCGGGGGACGCTGATGCGGGCGCACGTTTTCTTGCGGCGTTGCGGCCCTTTGTCTGGCGCAGGCATCTGGATTTTGCCGCCATCCAGGACGCCCATGACATGCGATTGGCGATCCGCGAACACAAGGGGCTGGGCGGTGACATAACCTTGCCCGGTCACAACATGAAACTTGGGCGCGGCGGAATCCGAGAAATCGAATTTTTCACTCAGACCCGTCAGTTGATTGCGGGGGGGCGTGATGCGGATCTTCGGGTGCGGGGAACCTGTGAAGGTCTGGATATTCTGGCGACCAGAGATTGGGTGCCGCGTTCCGTTGCCGACACGCTGACCGATCACTACCGCGCCCACCGGACGGTTGAGCATAGATTGCAGATGATCCGCGACGCGCAGACCCATACCTTGCCCAAGTCGGAACCGGAGTTCGACCGCCTTGCCGCGATGATGGATACCGATGTGGGTGCGTTGAAATCGACCCTTCTTGCGCGGCTGGATGAAGTTCATGAGTTGACCGAGACGTTCTTTGCCCATAGCCGCGAAGCGCCTCAGCCATCCGCAGAGGCCCATGTATTCGATCATGCGGTGATTGATCGCTGGCACAGCTATCCGGCGTTGCGCTCCGAACGGGGTGCCGAAATCTTTGAAAGGTTGAAACCGGATCTGCTGGCCCGGCTGGGGGAGGCGACAAAGCCGGACGAGGCGCTTTTGGCATTTGACGGATTTTTGGCGGGGCTGCCGGCAGGCGTGCAGTTGTTCTCGCTGTTGCAGGCAAACCCACAGCTGTCCGATCTGTTGATCGACGTTGTCAGCACCTCACCGGCGTTGGCGACGCATCTGTCGCGCAATGCTGCTGTTTTTGACGCGGTTATCGGTGGCGATTTCTTTAGTGAGTGGCCCGGTCAGGAGGGCCTGCAAAAGATGCTGACCGCCCATCTGGCCGCCGAGCGCGATTATGAGGCGCGGCTGGATGCAACGCGGCGGTGGGCGCGGGAGTGGCATTTCAGGATTGGCGTGCATTTGTTGCGCGGATTGACCGATGCGGCCAGCGCGGGGGCGCAATACGCCGATCTGGCCGATGCGGTGCTGGGCGCTCTCTGGCCGGTGGTTGTGGATCAATTTGCGACCCGGCATGGGCCGCCACCGGGGCGTGGTGCGGTGATCCTTGGCATGGGGTCGCTGGGGGCCGGGCGGCTGACGGCGACGTCCGATCTTGACATGATGGTGATCTACGATCCCGAAGGCGAAGAAAATTCAGACGGCCCGCGCCCGCTTGCCACGCGGTTGTATTTTGCGCGGCTGACGCAGGCGATGATTACCGCGATGACGGCCCCGATGTCGCAGGGACGGCTTTACGAGGTCGACATGCGCCTGCGGCCTTCCGGAAACCAGGGGCCGGTTGCAACATCACTGACCAGTTTTGCCAGCTACCAAAAATCCAAGGCATGGGTGTGGGAACACCTTGCCCTGACGCGGGCGCGGGTTGTGGCGGGGCCTGCGGCATTGGCGGCAGATGTTCACGCGCTTTGTGCCGACATACTGCAAAGCCCGCGCGACGCAGGCGATGTGCTGCGGCAAGTCGCTGAGATGCGGTCCCGGATTTCAGCCGCCAAAGCCCCGGCCAGCGCGTGGGATGCAAAGATCGGGCCGGGCCGGTTGCAGGATATTGAGCTTTTTGCCCAGGCGGGTGCGCTGTTGTCGGGCACTTTCGCACATGACATAAGGGGCGGCCTTGCTGCGGGCGGGCAACAGGGGATGTACGATGCGGCGGAACAGGGGGTGCTGGGTGACACCTACGACGCTTGCTGGTCGCTGCAATGCGCGGGCCGATTGTTGTCCGCGACCCCCCTGAAATCGGACACCCTGGGCCAGGCGGGCGCAAGTTTCCTGCTGCGAACCCTGCAAAGTGACGCAATTGACATTCTTGAGACGCAAATGTTGCAGCGTTATGGGCAGGCCGACCGGATTATCACGGCGACGTTGCAAGGCGTTGCCAAAGAAGATGGTCAGGAGAGTGAACCGTGAAAGGCAATCCGCTCGATCCCAAGGGGTTGATCTATGAATCATACCGGATTGACGGCATCACGCCCGAGGAATGCCGGTCGATTTTTCTGGACTGGGCGCTCAGCCTGCCGTTGGAGCGAAACACAAGTGCCACGATCAAGGGCCTTCTGGCGCAATATCACGATGACCAACCCGGTCACCCGATGACACAGGTTCTCAAGGAAGGGCTGACCACCATGGCGGCCCCCCGGCGGCGCGGGGGCTGGCGCAGCAGGCCGCGCAACTGAGGTGGAAACGTGGATCGTTACCTCGAAATGGCCTTTTTTGAGGCGATTTGAGCCAAATGCAAGCCGCATTTGACATTTACAGGTACCCCAAACGCAACAAGAAGCAGGCAGCTTACTGTCCAGAGCGAGGGTAGAATGAAGACGTTGAAACTGATCGTGGCCTTGAGCCTTGGTGCACTTGTCACCGCATGTAGTTCGGTGCCGGACATCGCAAGCCGGAACGTACCTTTTGAGATGGACAGCAATTCGTTTGCAGCGCAGCCTGCAATGACCCCGACGATGGACGCAGGCGATATGCACATTGCCCAGGTCAATGTGAACGCGCCGCGTTCGCTCACGGTGTCCGAGGCAAACACCTTCTATCCGCGTGGTGACATCGTGTGGCGCGGGGATCCGATCGGCAACCGCTACCAACAGATCGAAGCGATCTTTGACAATGCCATTTACAATGGCACCCGCGACTTGGCCGGGGCCACCGGCGTGATTGTCGACATCGAAGTGATCCGCTTCCATTCTCTGACCGAAAAGAGCCGCTATTCCGTGGGCGGCGTCCACAACATGCATTTCCTGATGACGGTGCGGGATGCAGCAACCGGGCATCCGTTGCGCCCCACACAGGACATCGAAGCCAACCTGCCGGCCTATGGCGGCAAGATGGCATTGCAGGCAGATCGCCGGGGCCAGACCCAGAAGGTCCGCGTGAC
The DNA here is from genome assembly GCA_963976125.1 of uncultured Sulfitobacter sp. GTDB lineage: Bacteria > Pseudomonadota > Alphaproteobacteria > Rhodobacterales > Rhodobacteraceae > Sulfitobacter. The sequence continues at coordinate 15,151 of CAXBKL010000039.1, forward strand.
CGGGTATCTCGCACAGGTCATCCGTCAGGAACTGGAAGGCCCAAGCGTGCAGAATGACACGCCGAGGCTGGCCATGGTCCAGCAGAACATGAAAAACTGATCTTTCACATCTGATCCGAAACGACTAGAGGGGCGCTATGACAGCGCCCCTTTTGACATCCGACACCTTGCCCATCATTCGTTTGATGCCCAAGGCCAACGCCCGTGCAATCCGCCATGGATTTCCCTGGGTTTATGCAAATGAACTTGTCACCGACCGCCGCACCAAGAAGCTGGTGCCGGGGACAATTGCGCAACTGGAGGACGCCAACCGTCAGGCGATGGGTCTGGTTGCGGTAAATCCGGAGTCGAAGATCATCGCGCGGATGCTGGATCAGGATCCGCTGGCGGTGATCAATCAGGCATGGTTCGAGGCCCGTCTGGGCCGTGCACTGGCTCTGCGCAGCCGGCTGTATGATGCGCCGTATTATCGTCTTGTCCATGCCGAAGCTGACGGCCTGCCGGGCGTGGTCATTGACCGGTTTGGTGACACCTGCGTGATCCAGCCCAATGCAGCATGGGCCGACACACATCTGTCGACGCTCTGCGACGCCCTTGTTGCCACAACAGGCGTGACACATGTGTTGAAAAACGCAGGGGGACGCACGCGGACCCTTGAAGGGCTGGATAACCGCTCTGAGGTCTTGACCGGGTCTGCGCCGGACGGGCCAGTGCCGGTTCCCATGAACGGGGCCACCTATATGGCGGACCTGACCGGTGGTCAGAAGACCGGCTTGTTTTACGACCAGCGCCCCAATCACGCCTTTGCCGCATCAGTGGCGCGGGGCAGCAGGGTGCTGGATGTATTTTCGCATGTAGGTGGGTTTTCGCTCGCGGCGCTTGCCGCCGGTGCACAGAGCGCGCTGGCCGTGGATGGATCACAACCCGCGCTCGACCTGGCGGCTGCGGGGGCAGAGGCCATGGGGTGCACGCCGCAGTTCACGACCCGTCAGGGCGACGCATTTGACACTTTGGCGGCCTTGGCCGAGGAGGGCGCGCAATACGATCTGGTGATCTGTGACCCGCCGGCATTTGCACCGTCGCGCAATGCTCTGGATGCCGGCCTTCGGGCCTATGAGCGGATTGCACGGCTCGCAGCCCCGCTGGTTGCGGAAAACGGTATTCTGGCGGTGTGTTCGTGTTCTCATGCTGCCGACCTCAGTCAATTCCGGTCCGCATCCGCGCGCGGCATCGGTCGGGCCGGGCGGCGTGGTGTGTTGTTGCGCACCGGATTTGCCGGACCGGATCACCCCCAGGTGCCGCAACTGGCTGAAACCGGCTATCTCAAGTCCTTGTTTTTCCGGCTCTGATGCGTCCGCGCATCGTGATCGACACCTGCGTGCTGTACCCAACGGTCATGCGGGCGCTGGTTCTGGGGGCGGCGAAGGCCGGGCATTTTGATCCTATCTGGTCCCCTCGCATCCTTGAAGAATGGGCGCGGGCGGCGGTCAAGCTGGGGCCGTTGGGGGAGGCGCAGGCGCGCAGTGAAATCGCGCTTTTGCGGGCGGATTGGCCTGCTGCTGAACGCGCCGAAGCACCGCATATTGCAAAACGCCTGTGGTTGCCGGATGAAAACGATATTCACGTGTTGGCCGTTGCCGTGGATACCGGCGCAGACATGATAATGACCCTCAATGCCAAGGACTTTCCACGCGGCACACTCTCACAGGAAGGTCTGGACCGGATCGACCCGGATGGCTGTCTGATGCGGTTTTACGCGGCGGATCCCGGTGACTTGCATGCGGTCGCCCAAGAGGTGTTGAACACAGCGCGCCAGCTGTCGGGCCGGGACTGGGACATGCGTGCGTTGCTCAAGAAGGCCCGCCTGCCACGGCTGGCCAAGGCATTGACCCGCGTTCACTGATCCGGGGGTTTTGCGACCCAGCGGGCCTGAAGTTTCCTGAGCGCGGTGATGCGCTGATCGGTTTTTGGATGGCTCAGCAGCCAGGCAGGCGCAGCACCTGCGTTGCTTTGCGTGAGCGCTTCGAGCTTTCGAAACAGGGAGATTTGCGGCTCAACCCCTATCCCCGCCTTGGTCAACAGGGCCGCTGCATAGGCGTCCGCTTCATATTCGTCGGCCCGTGACAGCCGCGCCGCCAGCAGGGTGGTCAGCATGTTGGCAACCCAGACGCCGACAAAGGGTATGAACCGTCCCAGCACCATGGCCAGCGCGGTGCGCATCGCGTTCTGACCTGAAAAGTCGATCATCCGCCGACGCGAATGCCCCAGCGCCACATGCCCCAGTTCATGGGCAATCACGCTGGCCAACTCCTCGGCGCTGACCTCTCCGGCACGAAATTTCTTGTAGAAACCGCGTGTGATGAAAATCCGGCCATCCGGCGCGGCCAGACCATTGACCGGATCGATCTCATAGATGTGCACATTGATGCGGGGCAGGTCCAATGCCTTTGCCATGCGGGCGCTCATGTCCTTGAGCGTCGGGTCCGCGAGCACGGTGGAACGCGCATCAAGCTCTTTCGCTGTCCGCCAGGCCGAGAAGCGATACATGGCAAAGCCGTAGGCAACAGCCAAAAGGATTGGAAGAACGCGTATCATGAGACTTAATATGGGGGGCGGCCGGGGCAGGACAAGCGCTCTACCATGTCACGGGGACTTTTTGTGGGCCCCGGAACGCCCAGCCGTGAAACGGCGCAGGGCCGGCCAGCGCCAGATTTGGGAACCGTTCCAGGATCATCGGTACCGCATAATGCGCAACCAACGCGCGCGAGGCGGCGGCCCCGGCACAGAAATGCGGACCTGCGCCAAATGGGATTGCAGCAGAGGTGTCCCGCAAGACGTCGAAAGCATCGGCATGGTCAAAGTGAGCCCCATCCCGGCAGGCGGAACCGAACATCAGAAACACCCTGTCACCCGGTTCAAATGTGATGCCGTTGACCGTATCCGTCCTTGCCACCATGCGCGGGGCCATCTGAATGGGCGCGACAAACCGCGCGTATTCGGCAAAGGCATCGGGATAACTGGCGGAGCCGTCAGAAATCAGGGCGCGTTGTTCTGGGTGTGACAGCAACGCCCAAAGCATCCCCGCGATCGCGTCTCGCGGCTCATTTTGGCCGCCCCCGATGATCACCTTGATGTTGGCTCCGATGCTGTCGCGGGCCATCCCTGCGCGGTCCAGCACACTTAGGATCGAGGGATCAGGGGTGGCGCGCACCTGTGGCAGCCGGGCGTCAATTGCCCTGTCCACCAGGGCAGATGCGGCCAGGCCCGTTGCCTCTATGTCAGGGTTGGCGGCGTAATTGGCGATGGCGTCAATCATTTCCTGACTGGCGGCGTCCATCTGGCTTGGGGTCATGTTGGTCAGTCCGGTCATCGCGCAAAGCGCAGCCCCGGACACCGGCATTGCAAAGTCACGTACCAGATCACAGCCCGCCAACGGCGCCAGTTTGTCCAGCTTGTCCGCGACGATTTGTTCAAATTTCGGGGCCCAATGGTCACGTATGGTGCGCGGGCTGACCGCAGGAAAAAGCGCCTTTCGTTCCGCCATATGGGCCCCCCCATCCCGGCGCATCATGTTCAGCCCCATGATTTTTTCCATCAGGCCTCCGGGTTGCACGGAGGAAAACACCTCGATGCGTTTTTCCTGGGCGTGAATGTCGTCGCGACGGGTCAGCAGGGTTGCGCCCAATTCCGGGACAAAGGTAATCGGACGCTGTGCGCGCATTTCAGCCAGTACCGGATAGGGGTCCGCTGTGAAGGCGGCAGGATCAATATGGGTGATCGGGGCGTTTGACATAGAGCAACGATAGGCGGCGAGGGCCAGCAGAGGAAGTGGGTTTTTGGATCAAGGTCGCATGTTAGGTTTGCCGTCCCGGTTCCAGACCGGGGCGTCCAAGCCTTCTAGCGCGTCAGTTCCTTGATGCCCCTCGACAGCCCTTCAAGCGTCATCGGCACCATTGCATTGGGGCCGAATATTTCCTGAATCATGGTGATGGACTGCGTATATGCCCAGTATTTTTCGGGGATCGGGTTGATCCACAGGTTGCTGGTCCATTGATCGCGTGCACGGGTCAGCCAGACCGAACCAGCCTCCGCGTTCCAGTGTTCATTGGCCCCGCCGGGGTAGGCGATTTCATAGGGCGACATCGACGCGTCCCCCACAAAGATACATTTGTAATCAGGGCCGTAGGTGCGCAGGATTTCATGGGTCGACTGCTGCGCATTCCAGCGCCGGCTGTTGTCCTTCCACACCCCTTCATACAGGCAGTTGTGAAAGTAGAAGTGTTCAAGGTGCTTGAATTCGGCCTTGGCCGCCGAAAACAATTCCTCCACCACTTTGACATGGGGGTCCATCGACCCGCCGATGTCCAGAAACAACAGCACCTTGACCGCATTGCGCCGTTCCGGGCGTGTCTTGACGTCGAGATACCCGTGTTCCGCCGTGGCCCGGATGGTGCCGTTCAGGTCCAGCTCTTCCTGGGCCCCGTCGCGCGCCCAGCGGCGCAGGCGTTTAAGGGCGACCTTGATGTTACGGGTGCCCAGTTCAACGGTGTCGTCCAGGTTCTTGAATTCGCGCTTGTCCCAGACTTTGGTGGCGCGTTGGTGACGGGATTCCTTTTGACCTATCCGCACCCCTTCGGGGTTGTACCCATAGGCGCCGAACGGCGAGGTGCCCGCCGTACCGACCCATTTATTGCCCCCCTGATGCCGGCCCTTTTGTTCCTCAAGGCGCTGTTTCAGCGTCTCCATCAGCTTTTCAAAACCGCCCATCGCTTCGATCTCGGCCTTTTCCTCCGGGCTGAGATGCTTTTCCGCCATCTTTTCAAGCCAGTCGCGAGGGATTTCAACGGCTTCAAGAACGTCGTCCAAGGTTATGTTTTCCAACCCTTTAAACGCGGCGGCGAAGGCCTGGTCGAATTTGTCGATGTTGCGTTCGTCCTTCACCATCGACACACGCGCGAGGTAATAGAACGCCTCGACATCATAGGTGACAAGACCCGCCGCCATGCCATCCAGAAAGGCCAGGAATTCGCGCATCGACACCGGAACTCGGTGTGCGCGCAATTGTTCGAAAAACGGCAGAAACATCTGATCAGCCCGACAAAACCATGCGATCCAGCATGACCGTAAGAATTAGCCCGACCAGCATGAAGGCGATGCCGAACCCGGCGGCATATTGCGCGATGTCCAACTTGTTGCCGCCGCGTTTGCGCGCCGTCAGCCCGCCAATCACCACGCCGAGAATGCCCAAAACGTATACGATCATCTGTTGTCCGCCCCGCAGTTATCCTTTGAGCGGGTTCAGCGATGCAATCTCGCGCAGCTTGGCCCGCACAGCCCAGTCAGCGCCGAACCCGTAGCGCGCCCAGCCGATACTGTCCAGCCTGACGCTGCGCGCTTCGGCGTGGCGGTTTTCCAGTTCCAGGGCTTCGGAGCGCAGCAACAGCAATGTAGACAGCAGGGCCGCGTTTTCGTTGCGCCGCGCGGTGCTCACATGTGGCGCGATCAACCGCAGGGCTTCCGCCCCCTGACCCTTGGTGATGGCATAGGCGGCCAGTTGTGTCGCCGCATAGGCACGGTGCAGGGCGGTGCCGGGGCTGTTGGCATAGAACCGGTCGGCAGCCAAATAATGTTTGTAGGCGCCTTCGGGGTCATTGGTTTGCAACACCCGGCCCATGGCATAGTGGGCAAAGGCGCGGCGATGGTCCTGCCAGCCCATTGCCGTTGCGATGCGGATCGCTTCCGATGCCGCGCCGGTGCGCCCCGAATAGGAAATCGAGCGTCCCAAAGCAGTTTGAATGGCTTTGCTCCAGCCGCGCGGTGTCCGGGTCGCAAAACGGGCCTTTCGCGTGTTTCCAGCCGGATTTGTCCGTGCCAGAATGGCGGGCAGGGCGGCCGCAACCTGACCGCGTGTCATGCCGGACCGCAGGGCGGGGTCATAGTAGGTCCGCAGGATCAGCATATCGAAACCGGTCAAGACGGTGTGCACATTGTCGTCGTTAAAGACGCTGTCAGGCAGGCGGTAAAGATCGTTGAGCGGACCAATCGCCTGTGCCAGTTCTTCGTGCAGACAATCGCGTACTTCTTGGGGACTGGCGTCATTGGGCAGGAAGATTGCGATTTTCTCGCGCTCTGTCAGGGTGGTCCAGTTTGTCAGCGGTTTGCGTCGGGCGCTGCGGTATTCCGACAGGCTGGAGACATTCGGGGCCACAAAACAGGCGGCCTGTGGCAAGACGCGTCGAATGTCGGCGCGGCTGACGGCTTCGATGGTGATGTTCGCGTCTGAACGGGTTGAATAGCTGATGTCGATCCGGGCTTCGCTGCGCAGCCGGCTTATCAGCCGTTTCAGATCAGAACCCAGCGTCGGAGGAGGTGCCCCCGTCACACGGACTGAAATCGGTTCTTCAAACCGGGTCAGCACCGGCAATTTGCGGCCGCTTTCCAACTGGAACGACAATTCGACAAAATCAATCGCCAGATCGTTGTTGGACCGTACAGGGGCCACCGGCACAGTTGCCCCGAAATTCTTCATCGGAGGCAGGGTGCTTTCTGCAAATTGCGCACGGGTTGCGACGTCGGGTTGCGACGCGGGCACACAGGCATTCAGAAGAAAGACCAGCGGAAGGACAGAACGCGCCTTCATTGAGGTACCCGGACGCGGACGTATGGAGACGCCGGGCCACCAAGGGTGGTGGACACAAGAGAACGGCGCACAAAATGTGCGGATTTACTGATCATAACTGCCTGCCTGCCCTTTTTGAGCCCTCACGATCAGGTCTTTTCGCCTGTCATCCCGACCTTAGTAGGGAGCAATTAAGGCAAAATAGGGGCAAATGGGATGGCGCGCAGTTGAGCGGGCTGGTGTGGTGTTTGAATCACAGGCGGGGCGGCAATCGGGCCGCGCCCGCTCTGGCTCGGGGGGCGTGGGCGCACGCCTAGCGTTGCGCGCGGGCCATGAACGCCAGTCGCTCGAATAGATGAACGTCCTGTTCGTTTTTCAAAAGCGCCCCGTGAAGTTTGGGCAAGGCGGACTTGCCATCGGACTTCAGATCTGCCGCGTCCATGTCTTCGGCCAGCAGCAGCTTGAGCCAATCCAACACTTCGGAAGTAGAGGGTTTTTTCTTGAGACCCTGTTGTTCGCGGATTTCATAGAACTGGGTCAACGCGGTGGTCAGCAGGTTTTCCTTGATGCCGGGATGGTGGACTTCGACGATCTTCTGGAGCGTATCCATCTCCGGGAACCGGATATAGTGAAAGAAACAGCGGCGCAGGAACGCATCGGGGAGTTCCTTTTCGTTGTTGGAGGTGATGATGACAACGGGACGGTGGCGCGCCTTGATCGTCTCGCCGGTCTCGTAGACAAAGAATTCCATCTTATCAAGCTCTTGCAGCAAGTCATTGGGGAATTCAATATCAGCCTTGTCGATCTCGTCAATCAGCAGCACCACACGTTCATCGGCCTCGAATGCTTGCCACAACTTGCCCTTGCGGATGTAATTCCTGACGTCATGCACACGCTCTTCGCCCAACTGGCTGTCGCGCAAGCGGCTGACCGCGTCATATTCATAAAGACCCTGCTGCGCACGGGTCGTGGATTTGATGTTCCACTCGATCATCTTGAGGCCCAGTGACTGGGACACCTGCTTGGCCAATTCGGTTTTGCCGGTACCCGGCTCCCCCTTGACCAACAGCGGACGCTGCAGGGTCACAGCGGCGTTTACCGCGATTGTGAGGTCTTCGGTGGCGACGTAGTCGGCGGTTCCCTGGAATTTCATATCGGCATCGGTCCTTTGCATAATGGCGAGCAGCTAAGGCCGTATAACCAAAATTCAAAGGGATTGTGTAGTGACAATCCCAAGGCTCTGGGATAGACGCTGCGGCACGGGGCAAACTGCGGAACAAGGGGCTCTTATGCCAGGGTCTAGGAGTGTTGAGGGAGAAGATATGAAACAGGAAGTTTTCCTGCCGGACGACTATTCGCCGGCCGAAGACGAGCCGTTCATGAATGACAAGCAGCTTGAGTACTTTCGCCGCAAGCTGTTGAACTGGAAAGCAGAGCTGCTTGCGGGGAGCCGCGACACCATCGAAGGATTGCAGGATGGGACCCGCAATATCCCCGATGTCGCAGACCGCGCTTCCGAAGAAACCGACCGCGCGCTTGAACTGCGGACCCGTGACCGGGCCCGCAAACTTGTGGGCAAGATCGACGCCGCTCTGCGCCGCATCGACGAAGGTGAATTCGGGTATTGTTCGGTTACTGGCGATCCGATTTCGCTCAAACGTCTGGACGCGCGGCCCATCGCAACCATGAGCCTTGAGGCCCAGGAAAAGCACGAGCGCCGCGAAAAGGTACACCGCGACGACTGAACAATTCTGGATTGTGTGTTGATCCAATGCGTAGGATCAGAAACAAGGACGCCGGGGCATATGCTCCGGCGTTTTTGGTTTGGTGGCTTGGATGATCTCGAATGCAATTGTTGTTGGTGGCGGTATCGGCGGACTTGCCGTGGCGGCGGCCCTTGGACATCGCGGGGTTGCGGTCACTTTGCTTGAACAGGCCCCGGATCTGACCGAGGTCGGCGCCGGTCTGCAGATCAGCCCGAATGGCATGGCGGTGCTGCGCGCGTTCGGCCTGGAACACGGGCTGGTGCAAAAGGGTGCAGTGACGGGCAAGGCGGTGGTCTTGCAGGATTACCGCGACTGCACACAGGTTGCGCGACTTGATCTGACCCGGCTCGACGACACCAACCGCTATGTTTTCATGCACCGCGCCGATCTGATTGATATTCTGGCGGGCGCTGCACGCCGCGCCAATGTTTCGTTTGAATTGGGCGGGCAGGTGGCCAGCGTCCGTCCCGGCGACCCGCCGCGTGTTCAGATGGTGGATGGCAGTACCCGCCGGGCCGAGCTTGTGGTGGCGGCGGACGGGATCCATTCGGTTGCCCGTCCGGTGCTGAATGGGCCGGATGTGGCGGATTTTACCGGGCAGGTGGCTTGGCGTGCATTGGTCTCAAATGACATCGGGCATCCCGACGAGGCACAGGTGACCATGGGGCCGGGGCGGCATCTGGTCAGCTATCCGCTGCGCGGCGGTGCTTTGGTAAACCTTGTGGCGGTCGAGGAACGACAGGGCTGGGCTGCGGAAGGCTGGCATCACAGGGATGCGCCGGAGAATTTACGCGCCGCATTTGCCGAATTCGGGGGACCAGCCGGAGCGCTCCTGTCCAGGGTCAAAAACGTGTCGCTTTGGGGGCTGCACAAACATCCCGTCGCTGCGCGGTGGGTCGGCGAGGGGGTGGCGATCCTTGGGGACGCGGCGCATCCCACGCTGCCGTTTCTGGCCCAGGGCGCGAATATGGCGCTTGAGGATGCATGGGTGTTGGCGGATGTGGTCGCCGGGCCGCGGCCCGCCCCGTTGCAAAGCTATGAGAAGCGCCGGATGGCACGCGCCAAACGGGTGATCGCGGCGGCGGACGGAAATGCGTGGCGGTATCATCTGCACCCCGGACCGCTGCGGACGGCAGCGCATCTGGGCTTGCGGGTGGCCAGCCGGGTGGCACCGGGACGGATGATCGGTGCCTATGACTGGCTCTACGGCTATGACGTGACAAAGGCCGCTCATTAGGCCCTTTGGGCCTGCCTTGCGGGGATCGGGCGCTTCAGGCTCCCCAGACCAGACCAGACAGGGACATGGGGTTTCATTTCGCCCGTTGCAGCATTCCGAACAGATCGCGGGGATTGTCGGGGTCGGCCAAAAGATCAAGCGGGTGGAACAGGCCGGTCTCGGCAATCTGGTCGCGCACGTAGCGCAGTGCTGAGAAGTCCTCGATGGCAAATCCGACGCTGTCAAAAAGGGTAATCTGCTTGTTGTCTGTGCGCCCCAGTGCCTGACCTGTCAGAACTTTCCAGAATTCAGTGACCGGGTGGTCCGGGGCCAATTGCTGAATCTCGCCCTCGATCCGGGTCTGTTCAGGGTATTCCACGAAAATCCCCGCACGGTGCAGGATGGCGGGGGCGAGTTCGGTCTTGCCAGGGCAATCGCCGCCGATGGCGTTGATGTGCACGCCTGCACCGATCATGTTGTCGGTCAGGATCGTGGCATATTGTTTGTCGGCGGTGCAGGTTGTGATGATCTGTGCGCCCAACATCGCGTCTTCGGCAGTAGTGCAGGTCACCACGCGCAGGCCGTGTCCCTGAAGATTTTGGGCACATTTTTGCGTCGCCGCCGGATCCACATCGTAAAGGCGGACCTCTTCGAGGCCCAGGATCGCTTTCATTGCGAGTGTCTGGAATTCCGATTGCGCGCCGTTGCCGATCATCGCCATCACGGTGGCGGCTTTGGGGGCCAGAACCCGAGCGACAAGCGCGGATGTCGCGGCTGTACGCAGGGCGGTGAGCAATGTCATTTCCGACAGCAACACCGGATAGCCGGAGGCCACATCCGCCAGCAGGCCGAAGGCTGTGACCGTCTGCAGCCCGTCTTTGGTGTTGGAGGGGTGGCCGTTCACATATTTGAAGCCATAGACGTCCCCGTCCGAGGTCGGCATCAATTCGATCACGCCCTTCTCTGAGTGGCTTGCCACACGCGGGGTCTTGTCAAACAACTCCCATCGCCGGAAATCCGCTTCGATGTATCCGGCCAGGCCGGACAATGCGGTTTCGAGGCCGATGTGGTGGATCAGCTTCATCATGTGATCAACAGAGACAAAAGGCACCAGCGCCTTGTCGGAGGGGGTCAGGTTGGTCATGTCGGCATCCTTCAGTAGGCGCGGGTAGGACGGTCGAACACGCGCCGGCCCAGGGCCGAGGCGGCAAGGTCAACCATGAGAGAGGCAGTGCGTCCGCGTTCATCCAGGAAAGGGTTGAGTTCGACCAGGTCAAGCGAGGTCATCAGGCCGCTGTCATGCAGCATTTCCATGACCAGGTGGCCTTCGCGCACCGTGGCGCCGCCCGGAACTGTTGTGCCAACCGCCGGCGCGACAGCCGGGTCCAGAAAATCCACGTCGAGGGAGACATGCAGCATGCCGTTTGCCGCCGCCACCCTGTCAAGAAACGCGGACAGCGGACGTGCAATGCCGGTTTCGTCAATCTCGCGCATGTCGACATAAGTGATCTGCGTGCCTTGAAGCGCGGCGCGTTCTGCGGCGTCGACCGACCGCAGGCCGATCATTGCGACGTTGCTTTGGGGAAGGGGTACTTCGATGGCGGGAAAGCCGTCAAAGCCCTCGCGGCCCGTGACATAGCCCAGCGGTGTGCCGTGCAGATTGCCGCTGTCGGTGCTTTGCGGCGTGTGGTAATCCGTATGCGCATCAAGCCACAGGACAAAAAGAGGACGGCCCACGGCGGCGGCATGGCGTATCGCGCCCAGAACCGTCCCAAGCGACAGGGCATGATCGCCGCCCAGAAACAGCGGTACCCCGTGTTTCAGTGCCTTTTCAGAGATTTCCGCAAGGCTTTCGGTCCAGGCGATGGTTTCTTCGAGGGCGACGATCGCGCGCCGTGAAGGGGCGCGGCGCGACATTGCCCCAATCGCTGACACTGTGGCCGAGGCCGTGCAGCGCCTCTCTCAGACCGGCGGTGCGGTAGGCGTCCGGCCCCATCAGACAGCCCTTGCGCCGTTTGCCGCTGTCCAGCGGGGCACCGACAAGAACACAGTTTTTCGGGGTCATGTCTTTTATCCTGTTCGCAGAGTGGTCGATGTTGGACTATCTGCCGCATGGATGTATCGACAAGGTATCAAATTGATCGTAATGGTGACAAATTGACCGATAAGGGTACCCGGTATGGACGAAATGGACAGTAAATTGATAGCGACGCTGCGCCACGACGCGCGGATGCCGCTTTCGGACCTTGCGCTTCGGCTGGGCGTGTCGCGCGCCACCGTGCGGGCGCGGATGGACCGGCTCAGGGCGCGGGGCGATATTGTCGGGTTTTCCGTGGTGACCCGTGCAGATGTTGCTCGGGATCCGGTTCGGGGTCTCATGATGATCGGCATCGAGGGACGGGGCACCGAACGCATCACCCGCCAACTTGCGGGCATGGCCGATGTGCGTGCGGTTCACTCAACCAACGGGCGATGGGATGTAATCATCGAAATTGGTACGGAAACACTGGAAGGTTTCGACAACGTGCTGAGTCGGATAAGAAAGCTTGACGGGATCGTGGCCAGCGAAACCAGTTTGCTGCTCAAGACGCATAAAGCCGGGTAGGGCGATCAACCCCTGTCAAAGCGGATCAGGACGATCTGCGTTGCGAACCGATGATCCAAAGGGCGGCAAGGCCAAAAGAGATGACGGCGTTCCATCCCGCCATCGACAGGCCCAGGAATTGCCAGACGATTTCATCGCACAGGACAAGCGCCACAGGCGTGTCCATGGCCAGAAGGTCCGCACCGGACATTGCCCCCAGATCGGTCCCGCTGCCTGTGCAGGATGACGGCCCTTCCCACCACCGCCATTCGACACCGGCGTGATAGACTCCGATGGCCCCGGTTGTTGCAGCGGCCAATGCGCCAAACCACCCCAATGAACGTTCCCCGGTGAGGGCAATGAGAAGGCCAATGCCAACAGCAACAGCATGGGGCCAGCGTTGCCACAGGCACATCTTGCAGGGGGCAAGCCCGCCAATGTGCTGGAACCCATAAGCGCCCAGCAACATTGCCAGGGAACCAAGGGCGGCAACAGCCAGCAAAAATGTACGATTCATAGATACCTCACAGCAACAAACCCGCCAATCAGGAGAGCGACGGCAATTGTAAACATCAATCCGAGCCTGCGTTCAATGAAGTCGCGGATCGGTTCACCAAATTTCCACAAGAGCACCGCCACAAGGAAGAACCGCACACCTCTGGCAAGGATTGATGTGGCGATAAAGACGCCCAGGGGCATCGCGGTCCAGCCTGACATGATGGTGATCACCTTGTAGGGGAATGGCGTGACCCCGGCGGTCAGAATGGCCCAGAACCCCAGTTCGTTGAAACGGGTCGAGAAAGCGTCCATCGCGTCGCCTTTGCCAAGGGCGCTCAGAATTGGCTGGCCCAGGGTCTCATATGCAAAGGCACCGATGGCATAGCCTGCCAGCCCCCCCAGAACCGAGGCCAGCAAGGCCACACCGGCAATCAGAAAGGCGCGATTGGGGCGCGCGATGATCATCGGGATCATGATGATGTCAGGGGGGATCGGGAAAAACGAGCTTTCGGCAAAGGCAACGATCGCCAGCGCCCAAAGAGCGTGGCGGTGCTGTGCGAGGCTCAGCGTCCAGTCGTACAGGCGTTGGATCATGGCACATGCTCAAGTTGCTTGATCTGCAACACCACGCCATGTGCCGGGGGTCAAGGGTCTGTGCGAAAATCGGCCAAATTACCCTTGCCGGGCCACGCGATGCGCGCTAGAGACACGCCACGTGCCCAAGTGGCGGAATGGTAGACGCAGGAGATTCAAAATCTCCC
>CAXBKL010000040.1:0-28172 GCA_963976125.1 uncultured Sulfitobacter sp.
GCCCGATGACGCCGGGTTTCAGTCGCTCATCACCGAAGGGGCGTGGGGTACGCTGTGGGCGTCCGATGCGATCAGCAGGCGGGAAAGGTCGATGCTGACACTGGCGCTCCTGGCGGCGATGGGTAATTTCGAAGAAATCGAGATGCACCTGCGCGCCTGCGCCCGCACCGGAGCCAGTAAGAGCGACGTCATGGAGGCCTTTCAACATGTCGCCGTCTATTGCGGTGTGCCCAAGGCAAACCACGCCATCAAGATCGCCAAGAAGGTCTGGGATGAACACGAATTGACGGACAAGTAAGAATGGCAGCCTCAATATTTGACAGCCCTCTTTACGCGCATCTTTTTGATACCGCTGAGGCCGGACGCCTGTTCTCGGACACGGCCGCCATTCGGGCGATGTTGCTGGTCGAAGGGGCACTTGCCAAGGTGCAGGGCGGATTGGGCGTGATCCCTGAGCTCAGTGCCGCCGCCATCCACCGGGCCACCCTGGAAATCCAGATCGACCCCGGTGCCCTTGCCGGGGCCACCGGTGAAAATGGTGTCAGCGTGCCGGGATTGATCGCCGCCTTTCGGGCCGAAATGAACGCGCCGGAACATGCGCAATATGTCCATTGGGGGGCCACGTCCCAGGACATCATGGACACCGGATTGATGCTGCGGTCGCGCCAGGTTCTGGCATTGGCCGAAGCGGATTTGCGGATCATCATCGGCAATCTGGGCACACAGGCCCGGGAACACGCAGCCCTGCCCATGACCGCGCGCACCTACGGACAGCACGCAACGCCGACCTCATGGGGCGCGGTACTTGCGCAATTCGGAACCCCTTTGCTGGACGCGCTGGCGGCATTGGAGGCGGTGCGCGACACCTCGCTCTGGGTGTCCTTGTCCGGGGCGTCCGGCACCGCCTCCGCCTTTGGTGAAAACGCCGCCGAAACCCGGCAAGGGTTGGCAGAAGGACTTGGCCTGCGCGATCCGGGGCGCAGCTGGCACACGGATCGCGGCCCGCTCCTGCGCATTGCCGACTGGCAGGGACAGGTCATGGCCAGCCTGGGCCACATGGGCCAGACCCTTCTTGGCCTGACGTCCAGCGACTGCGCCGAGGTCAGTCTGGGAGCCGCAGGCGCATCGTCAACCATGCCACAAAAGCAAAACCCGGTGGGGCCATCGGCGCTGGTTGCACTGGGCCAACATTTCACCGGATTGCACGGCACTCTGCGGGCGTCGGCGGCGCATCAGCACCAGCGCGACGGTGCGGCATGGTTCACCGAATGGATGGTGGTGCCGCAGCTGGCGCTGTGTGTTGCCAGCGCGCTTCAGCACGCCCGCACCCTGAGCCGCAGCATCGCACCGCTTCCCGTGCAGATGCGCAGCACGCTGGACGACAATCTGGGGCTGGTACATGCCGAGGCGCTCAGTTTTGCCCTGGCCGCGTTCATGCCCCGCCCCCAGGCGCAACAAAAGGCCAAAGCGCTTTGCCTGGAAGCGATAGACAAACGCATCCCCCTGTCGCGGCTTGCGCGTGCGGATTACCCCGATCTGGACACCGCCGTCTTTGATCCCGTCCGGGGCATGGGTCAGGCCAAGGCAGAGGCGCTTGCCTTTGCCAGACGCGCAGAGGCGATCTGACGCCGATGCGGCCCGCTGTTGTTTTCATCATGCTGACCATCATGATTGACGCCATGGGCATCGGTCTGATGATGCCCGTCATGCCCGACCTGATCCGCGAGGTGAATGGCGGTGATCTGAGTCAGGCCGCCCTGTGGGGGGGCATCCTGTCGACCAGCTTTGCCATGATGCAGTTCCTTTTCGGCCCGGTCGTGGGCGGGCTTTCTGACCGCTTTGGCCGCAAGCCGGTCTTGCTGATTTCGCTGGTGGTGATGACAGCGGACTATGTGGTGATGGCCCTCGCCGGGAGCATCTGGCTCCTGTTGGCAGGCCGCATTGTCGGCGGTATCACCGCCGCGACACAGTCCACCGCCTATGCCTATATGGCCGATATTTCCGCCTCCGAGGACCGCACCAAGAATTTTGGCCTGATTGGCGCGGCCTTTGGCGCTGGCTTTGTGATGGGCCCGCTCTTTGGCGGCCTGTTGGCCGAATTCGGGAGCCGCGCGCCATTCTGGGCCGCTGCCGGGCTGGCTTCGGGCAATGCCCTGCTGGGATGGATTGTGGTGCGCGAGACCATAACCCGCGACAAGGCCCGCGCCTTTGATTGGCGGCGGGCCAATCCGTTTGGCGTCATCAGACAATTGGGCAAATTGCCCGGCGTCCATCAATTGTTGATGGTCTATTTCCTCTACCATGTGGCCTTTGCTGTCTATCCCTCGGTCTGGGCCTACTTCGGCACCGAACGGTTTGACTGGTCTCCGGCAATGATCGGGCTGTCGTTGGGGCTGTTTGGGGTGTCGATGGTGTTGGTGCAGGCGGGCGTGATCCGGGTTGCGTTGAAATGGGCCGGCGAACGCGGCACCGTTGTCTGGGGGTTCATGTTTGCGGTCGTCGGATATTTTGCGCTCAGCTTTGTCACCTCCGGGCCCGTTGCCCTGATCCTGACGCCGTTGGCGGCACTTGCCGGGGTCGCGCCACCCGCGCTGGCGGGGCTGATGTCGCTGCGCGTGGCCGACAATGAACAGGGTGAATTGCAGGGCGCACTTACCTCGGCAACATCCCTTGCGATGATCGTGTCACCGCTTGCCATGACCATGACCTTTGCCAGATTCACCGGACCGGACGCGCCGGTCTACTTTCCCGGTGCACCTTTCCTGCTCGCATGCGGGCTGAGCCTTCTGGCACTCATCACCTTTGTTCTGCGCCGCCGCAGGCCCAAGTTGCCGTAATTGAATCACGCTCGGGTCGCATCGGTGCTTGCACCCGCCACGGTCGCGGGCCAACCTGCGTGCAAACAGATACAACAGGGACAGAATCCATGCAAAAGATCAAAGCCGCAGTCGCCCATGAATTTGGTGCGCCGCTGGTCGTCGAAGACGTGCAACTGCGCGCGCCAGAAGGCAGCGAAGTCGAAGTCCAGGTGGACGCCGTCGCGATCTGCCATTCCGACATTTCCTTTGCCGAAGGCGGATGGGGCGGATCACTGCCGGCGGTCTACGGGCATGAGGCGTCTGGCCGGATCAGCGCCGTCGGGCCAAATGTGCGTGGTCTTGCGCCGGGCGACAGTGTGGTTGTCACCCTCATCCGCGCCTGTGGTACCTGCCCCAGCTGTGCAGGCGGCAAACCGACAATCTGCGAAACGCCCTATGACGGCGACCTCGGACCGCTGAAAACCGCCGATGGCGGCAAACTGCATCAGGCCATGGCCTCCGGGGCCTTTGCCGAAAAAGTCGTTGTGGAGCAGGCGCAGGTGGTCAAGATCAGCCCCGACATCCCCAAGGATGCGGCCAGCCTCATTGCCTGCGGCGTGATTACGGGCGTTGGCGCGGTGGTCAACGCTGCCGGTCTGCGTGCCGGTCAGGACGTGGTGGTGATCGGGGCCGGCGGCGTGGGCCTGAACGCCATACAGGGCGCGCGCATTGCCGGTGCGCGCCGCATCGTCGCCGTGGACATGAGCGAAGAAAAACTGGCCATCGCCAAGGAATTTGGTGCCACTGATGGTGTGCTTGCCACCGACCCGAAACCATGGCGTGCGGCCTATAAAGCGATGGGTCGCGGTGCGGATGCGGTGATCGTGACTGTTGGTGCCATCCCGGCCTATGACGCGGCCCCGGCTTATCTTGCATGGGGTGGCAAGGTGGTCATGGTGGGCATGCCCCATTCCGGTGATATGTCGTCCTACGAACCCGTGACAATGGCCTTTATGGGTCAAGGCATGATCGGCTCCAAAATGGGCGATGTGGTGATCCAGCGGGACATCCCCTGGATGGTGGACCTCTATTTGCAGGGGCGGTTGAAACTGGATGAACTGATCTCGGGCCGCTGGACCCTTGATCAGATCAACGAGGCCATTGCCGACACCAAAACAGGCGCGGCGCGACGCAACGTGATCCTGTTCGATAACGCCTGACCCGCACCACACAAGGAAACGACATATGGCAACTGTGTCACTCGAAGACGGCGGCCAGATCCTGCGGCTGAACCACGGCGGTGCAGATCTGCGATTTCACGGCATCTGGCTGCGCGACAATGCGCAGGACATCGAAACCCGCGATCCCGGCAATGGGCAACGGTTGATTACCCTGGCCGACCTGCCTCGGGATTGCCGGATCGCACAGGCGTCCGTCGCAGGTCAACAAGTGCAGGTGACCTTTGCCGCTGATAACAAGGTGAGCCTTTTCGGGACGGACTGGCTGGCGCGGCATGCCTACGATGGCCCGCAAGGACGCGCTGCGGGCCGCCTGCCCGATCATGCAGAAAGCTGGACCGGTGCCTTGAGCGACACTGTACCGACAGGCGATCTGTCCCGGATGCAGGCCAGCCGCGCCGCACTCAAAGACTGGCTGACCGCCCTGCGCCGCTATGGGTTTGCCAAGGTCACCGGCGTGCCCACCGTCGAAGGCAGCCTGTTCGGCATCGTTGATCTTTTCGGATATGTCCGCGAAACCAACTACGGCAGGCTTTTCGAGGTCCGCACCGAGGTGAACCCGGTCAACCTTGCCTATACCGGACTTGGATTGCAGGCCCATACCGACAACCCCTACCGCGATCCGCAACCGACTGTTCAAGTCCTTGCCTGTCTGGAAAACTCTGCCACGGGGGGCGAAAACATGGTTGTGGACGGCTTTGCCGCCGCCCTGCGCCTGCGCGATGAAGACCCCGACGGCTTCGACCTGCTCTGCTCCCATTGCGCGCGCTTCAGCTACACGGGCAGCGCCGGAGTGGCCCTGCACAGCCGCCGCCCGATGATTGAAACCTCGCCCGACGGCGTGCTGCAGGCGATCCGGTTCAACGCCCGGTCCGCCGCGCCGCTCGTCGATGTGCCCTTTGACAAGATGACCGACTATTATGCCGCCTATCGCCGCCTGAGCGACATCATCGACGATCCTGTGATGGAGGTGCAATTCAAGCTCGCACCCGGAGAAGCCTTTGTGGTCGACAACACCCGCGTGTTGCATGCGCGCAAGGGATATTCCGGCGCGGGCACCCGCTGGCTGCAAGGCTGCTACGCTGACCGCGACGGGTTCCTGTCTACCCTCGCCGCACTGGAGGCCGCATGATGCCTACCCCGGACATGACAACCCTGACCGCGAATACCATTGTCGATTTCATTGGCGACATCTTTGCCCGGCGCGGTGCCGAAAGCTATCTCGGCGAACGCGTGACCATGTCCCAGCATATGCTGCAAGCCGCCTTGTTGGCAGAACAGGCGGGCGCGGCAGAACCGGTGATCGTCTCGGCCCTGCTGCACGACATCGGCCATTACACCAATGAATTCCCCGAAGACGCGCTGGCGCAGGGCACGGACAACCTGCACGAGGAAGCAGGGGCGCGCGTCCTTGCTCCCTTTTTTCCGACATCGGTAACCGACCCGATCCGCCACCACGTCGCGGCCAAAAGATACCTCTGCGCCACCGACCCCGACTATTTCGGCAAGCTGTCAGAGGCCTCGGTTCACACTCTGAACCTGCAAGGTGGCCCAATGTCCGATCTGGAGGCCACCGCCTTTGCACAAGAACCGAACCTCGACGCCATCGTGCAAGTCCGCATCTGGGACGATCAGGGCAAAGACCCCGCGATCACAACGCCCGGCTTCGATCACTACGCCCCGATGATCCAACGCGTCGTTGACGCCCATCAGAAAGACCCGACATGAAGCTGCAGGACCTCGACGTCATCATCACCTCGCCGCCGGCCCCCGGCTGGGGCGGGCGGTACTGGATACTGGTGAAACTCACCACTGACACCGGCATCACCGGCTGGGGCGAATGTTATGCCTCCTCTATCGGCCCCGAACCGATGCGGCACGTGATCGAGGACGTGTTTCAGCGCCACATGGCAGGGGAGAACCCCGAAAACATCGAGATGATGTTCCGCCGCGCCTATTCCTCCGGCTTTACCCAACGCCCCGATCTGACGATCATGGGCGCGTTTTCCGGGCTTGAGATCGCCTGCTGGGACATTCTGGGCAAGGACCGCGACCGCCCTGTCTATGCGCTTCTGGGCGGGGTGATGAACGAACGGGTGCGTGCCTATACCTACCTCTATCCGATGCCCCACCACGACCTGACCGCCTTCTGGACCTCTCCCGATCTGGCCGCAGAGGCTGCCGCCGATTGCGTCGCACGGGGGTTTACGGCGGTGAAATTCGATCCCGCTGGCCCCTACACCCTGCGTGGCGGCCATATGCCTGCCCTGTCCGACATCACCCAGTCGGTGGCCTTCTGCAAGGCAATCCGCGAGGCCGTGGGCGACAAGGCTGATCTGTTGTTCGGCACCCACGGCCAGTTCACGACCGCCGGCGCCATCCGGTTGGGTCAGGCGCTGGAGCCCTATTCACCGCTCTGGTTCGAAGAGCCGATCCCACCGGACAACATCGCCGAGATGGCCAAAGTCGCCGCCGCCGTGCGCATCCCCATCTCAACCGGCGAACGCCTGACAACCAAGGCCGAATTTGCCCCGGTTCTGCGGGCCGGGGCCGCGTCCATCCTGCAACCCGCCCTTGGGCGGGCCGGTGGCATCTGGGAGATGAAAAAGGTCGCCGCCATGGCCGAAGTCTATAACGCACAGATGGCACCGCATCTTTATGCCGGACCTGTTGAATGGGCCGCAAACATCCATCTGGGCATCTCCATCCCCAACCTGCTGATGGTCGAAACGATTGAAACCCCGTTTCATGACCGGCTGATCAAAGGCAGCATCAAGGTCGAGGAAGGCTTCATCCCCGCCCCGACCGCACCCGGCCTTGGCATCGACGTGGACGAAGACCTTGCCCGCGCGCATCCCTATACCGGCAACGGGCTGCATCTGCAGATGCAGCAAGCACCTTGTGACTACGTGAATGGAAACGCCTTTGAAGGGGGTGCGCCGGTTCTGAAGGGCTAATGCACCACACAGGCAAAAGGGGCTTTACATGATCCTCGACCCGACCCTGACCGCCGCCTACATCGTTCTGGCGACGGCGCTTGCGGTGGCACCCGGCCCGGATGTTCTCTTTGTCGTGGCAAACGGCATGAAACATCGGGCCAGAGGCGCCATCGCATCGGCGCTTGGGATCGGTCTTGGATCTGTTGGCCATGCAACGGCCGCTGCCTTGGGCGTCTCCGCGCTCCTTGCGGCATCCCCCGCCGCGTTTGAGGTATTGCGCTACGCCGGGGCGGCCTATCTGGTGTACCTGGGGGCCATGACCCTTCGATCCTGGTGGACCCAAAAGAACACGCCCGGACCCGAAACACCTCAGGTCGCCCTTTCCGTCCTTCGGGTTTTCTGGCGCGGCGTGCTGACCAATATCCTGAACCCGAAGATGATCGTCTTCTACCTCGCCCTGTTGCCGCAATTCATCAATGTTGATCTGGGACATCCGGGGCTTCAGATCTTCCTGCTGGGCGGCATCCACAATCTGATTGGCACGACCTTCCTGATCTGCATCGGGCTTGCGGCAGGAAAGGCCTCGGGCTGGCTGGCTACCACCGGTTTCGGAAAATGGATGGATGCAATCGCCGGTGTGTTCTTCATGGGCCTCGCCCTGCGCCTTCTGGTTTCCGGCAAGCCCGGAAATTAGAGCACGTCATGGACACCAGGATAAATCGGGGATCACCGGGCGATTACAGCACGCTCCGATCCCTCTTCATCTTTCCAAATAAACTCAAACCCACCCCCACGACCGGATGCCGCGCCTGCAAACAAGGCGCGCTGGGTGTAGAACCGCGTCAGGCTGTTCCGACGCAAAGATGATCGGGGTATTGGTGGTTTGGATTTTCGCGCTGAGTGCGGGCAATGCCAGTGTTGGCACCTTGTGAAACCCTATCCCTGCATTCTTTCTTCTGATCCGTGGTCCTGATTGGCCACATGCAACTGTTCGAGGCGATGAACGAGGGACGGTGCCGACACGCTCTAAAACGTGGTCATAGCCAAAGGGGCCAGACGCCAAACACCGCCTCGCCATCGGCCTTCGCCAGGGTCGATGCTGACCCCATTCCAACAGACCAGAGATACAGAAGGGACATGAGTCATTGATCCGGGAGGTTTCGCCATCGCAGAGGGTATCGGCCCGGCCGTGACCTGTCTGGCCACCCTGTCCGACACTCCCCGGTCATGCAGGCGTCAAATTCACCGCGATCGGACGGTGTTTTGTTTTCCCGCTTTTCTTCGGTTTCGTGATTTCTAGGGCTGCTGAACAAGCGTGGCGCCGTTCCAGACCCATGGGTCATCGCATCCTGTTTCGCCACACAGACCGTAGGTGCCCGAGATCGCCAGCGCCAATCGGCCGGTTCGGTGCGGGCCAATCCCGGCGCTTAATCCCAGCATCTGAACTGGTTGAACATAGCCGCGTGTGGACATAAAGACGTCGATTGAACAATTCGCGGCACCACAAAACCCGTTGAAACTTTGCCCTGCACAGGTGACTTCACGCCAGTTCAGCACCACATCTGGCGCGCCATCGCCATCCAGATCCCCCGCCTGAAGCGCTCCGGGCGCGATGGTGGCAAGGCCCTCGCATTGGCCGTTGGCATAGGCCTGCACCTGTGAAGGCAATTGGAAAGCGCCAGCACCAGGTTTCGGCGCACCGGCTACAGGACCAAACCAGGCAGGGGGCGGAAACCCGGTGCGCACCCATGTGCCCGCGCAATACTGTCGGGCCTGCTCCAATGAGGTGGCCAGACCGGCGACCGGAAATTCCCACGCGGCCTCGGTTCCGACCTGAAGCACCATGCGGGCGGCGCCGTTCATCGCGGCAAAGACCGGATCCGACATGGGCAGAGTGATTTCCCATTCCCCTTCCAGTTCATTCCAATAGGTCAACGGCAATTGATACCCGGTCTGGTCTACAAACAGGATCAGATCGTCGCGGGCCAGAACGCGGGTGTCGATCAGGTCCGGCGAAAACCCAAAAATGAATTGATAAGGCGGCGCGATAGAGCTTTCGTGCCATCCGGTCTGCATCAATGGCAGGTTTTGCACCGACCGCGCGTGGCAGGTCATGCTCATGGACGGCACCGGCAGCACCACGCTGGCCACAGCGTAGCCACCGTTGTCATCGCTCCGGACGCTCCAGCTCTGGGCGACAGCAACAGTGGAAAAAAACACGCTGAGAAATATGATGACCCCACGCAACAGGACCATTATCCCAACTCCCTGCTCAGGAAATCAAGCCAGTTTTCATGGGCAATCTTGTTGATCAGCGCCCCGCCAAATCCATGCGTGGCCATGGCGGCGATCAGGTTGGGCAAATCACCCGCATGGGCGATCCCCTCAGGCATGGGCGCGCCGTCAAAATCCGATCCCAGTGCCACATGATCCTCCCCGGCAACTTCAAGCATATGATCCAACTGGCGCAGGCAATCGTCAATGCCCGCCTGACCTGTCGTCCAACCGTCATCGCTCAGGAACACTGTGGCAAAGTTCAGCCCGACCATACCGCCGGTTTCCCCCACCGCCCGCAGTTGCGCATCCGTCAGGTTGCGCGCAGTGTTGGACACGGCGCAGGCGTTGGAATGGGTGGCAACCATCGCCGCGCCTGCCTCTGCCACGTCCCAGAATCCTTTCATCGTCAGATGCGAGGTATCAATCATCAGCCCCAGGTCCAGACAACGCGCCACCAGCCGTTTCCCGTCTGCCGTCAGGCCCGGACCGGTATCCCCATCACTGCCATGTCTGAACGGCACCCCATGCCCAAAGATCGTGGGCCGGGACCAGACAAGCCCCAGCGACCGCATGCCCAGCGCATAAAGTGTATCAAGCGCCAGCAGGTCCGCACCAATGCAATCTGCCCCTTCCAGATGCAGCACACAGGCCAGGGCCTCGCCGACAAATGCCCGGCCCAGGCTCTGCGCGTCAGTGCAAATTTTCAGATGACCTGCCGCTTGCAACCGATGCGCAATCCCCGCCTGCCCCATTGCCGCGATCAACGCCTGGCCTTCGTCCAGCATCGGAGCCAAAACACTGCCCTCGTCAGCCACCGAAACCGCCGAGAAATCAAACGGCGCGCGGTCTTGCGGCGAATACATCGCAAAAAAACCGCCGCCCAGACCGCCCCTGCGGGCCAGCGGCACGTTAAGATGTCCGATGGGTTTGGCAAATTCGGCAACCGGATCGACCCTGGCACACCAGAGCCGCGCCAGAGCATCATTGTGGCCGTCAAAGATCGGGATCATGTTTCAGCCCTTCCATAGGGGTCCGGCGGCATCGCCCGGAGCACCCACGTATGACGTCGACGCCTCGCGCAATCCGTTTTCCATGTCCTGCGGTGTCATTGTCAGTTCCTTGGTTTTGCACGCCGGATGGCTTTGGGGCCGCAAGGCCTTATGTGCATTGTCGTCGGCATGTGATGCCGTTTCTATCCGGCCCAGTTCATCTGGGTTGCCATCAATCTTCAACAGATCAGGCATCAACTGCGTGAAAATCGTCAGCCGGTTTGCGGCAATGTCTGTTTCCAGTTCATCGCCTGATCGTAAATCGTATATTCGCCGCGCAAACCCCACGCGGCAAATTCTGCGCAACAAAGGTGCCGCACCTGCATGCCCCATACACACCGCAGTACATCCATCGCCACAACGAGCGAGGCGGTCCCGCAAGACATCAGTCCGCGGTCCAGCCTCCGTCAATCAACATCGAGGTGCCCGTCACCATCGCCGAGGCGTCAGAGGCCAGAAACAGCGCCGCCCCCATGATGTCCTCAACCTCGCCCACGCGGGGCAGTTTGATCTTGTCCATGATCCATTTGTACCGCTCGGGATCCTCGAATGTGGATTGGGTAAGCGCCGTGCGCACGAAGGTCGGGCAAATCGTGTTGATCCGGACGCCCGCCTTGCCCCATTCGATGGCCATCGCCTTGACCATGCCCTCAACCGCATGTTTGGAGGCGCAATAGACGGTCCGTTCAATGCCGCCAACATGGCCCATCTGCGACGATATGTGAATAATGGACCCGGGTTTGCCCGCCGCGATCATCCCCTTTGCCGCGCCCACGGACAGGAAATAGGCCGCCCGCACGTTGACGTTCATCACTGCGTCATAATCTTCAGGGGTCGCGTCAAGAGCCGGGGAATGGCGTGCCGACCCCGCAGCATTCAGCACTACGTCAAAGGCGGGCTGCTGCTTCATCGCCTGCCGCAACGCCGACACATCGGCAATATCCAGCACCAGCGCCTTCGCTGACCAACCTTGCGCGGTGATGGCATCCACCGCATGTTGCAGCAGATCGGCGCGCCGCGCGGCCAGAACCACATGCGCGCCCGCCTCCGCCAGCGCCACGGCACAGCCCAACCCGATGCCCGATGACGCACCCGCCACCAGGGCGCGCTTGCCGCTCAGATCAAAAGACGGCGTTCTGGGCAATGATGTCATCATGTTGCTCCTGTTTCAGGGCAAATTCTGCCCGCACCTTGTTGAATGCGCGGATCCGGGCAATCACATCTACGCCGCTCTGACGATACATCTGCAGCAGATCCTCCACGACCCGGTTTTCCCGGATCAGCCCGTCTCCCACGCGCCATGATCCAAGGTTGCGCATCTCGATCTTCTTGTCCACCGGGGGGATGGCCGACCACCCGCCATGGGCAATCATCCGATGCATGCCGGGCCATCCGATGACGGCGGTATGATTGCAGCCCCAAAGGACATGACAGGTGTTCCGGCCGATATAGCGGCCCCGGTCCGACATTCTGTCGGGAAACGGGATCTGATGCCAGTGGCGACATCCCCCGATACCACGGCCCTTTGCCAATCCCGGACGGCCCATACCACATCATGCGGGGCCGCGAGGGCCAGAGCACTTCCATCACCTCCGGTCCTCCCCGGCTTGGGTGCCTTTGAGGTGGTCCAGCATCCCGATGACATTCTGACAGCTGTGCGCCCCCGGCCGCATTGTCGTAAGGCCCCCCTTGACCGACCCGGACGCCCTTTGGATGCGGGCACTGCCATGACGATATGATCGCGCCGCTCCCGGCGGGGCGATCAGTTCTCCATGCGTCCTGTGCCTGTCCATATCTTCCAATTGGTTCCAAATCCCGGGAGGTTCGGAGGGCAGAGCCCTCCGAAGATCGCGCACGCGATCTACTCGGCCACGTCAGGTGCCGGGGCACCTTCCCCATATGGCACGTTCACCCCGCCATAGCGCCGCACGCGCAAATTACATTGCTCCGCATGCCCGACAAATCCTTCCAGCAGGCAAAGCCGCGAGCCATAGGCCCCGATTTCGGCGGCCGCCTCGTCCGTGGTGATCTTCTGATAGGAATGTGTCTTGAGGTATTTTCCAACCCAAAGACCGCCCGTATATCGCCCCGCCTTTCTGGTGGGCAATGTGTGGTTGGTCCCGATCACCTTGTCCCCGTTGGCAACATTGGTCCGCGCCCCAAGAAACAGCGCCCCATAACACGTCATGTTGTCGAGGAACCAATCATCCCGGTCCGTCATCACCTGCACATGTTCCGAAGCAATATCCTCGGCAACCTCCAGCATCTCCTCATAGGTATCGCAGACAATCACCGCGCCATAATCTTCCCAGGACACCGCCGCCGTGTCCGCCGTCGGCAAGATGCCCAGAATGCGTTCAATCTCCGCCATGGTGGCCCGCGCCAGCGTTTGCGAATTGGTCACAAGGACACATGGGCTGTTATACCCATGTTCGGCCTGACCCAGCAGATCGGTGGCACAGATTTCCGCATCGACCGTGTCATCCGCGATCACCATCGTTTCGGTCGGCCCGGCAAATAGATCAATGCCGACGCGCCCGAACAACTGGCGCTTGGCCTCTGCGACAAAGGCGTTGCCGGGACCAACGAGAAGGTGCACTGGATCAATCGTTTCGGTGCCAATGGCCATTGCCCCCACCGCTTGAATGCCCCCCATGACATATATCTCATGTGCACCGCCGAGGTGCATGGCGGCAATCACCGCCGGATTTGGTTCACCGTTGAAAGGCGGTGTAGACGCAATGATGCGCGGCACACCAGCCACGGAGGCGGTGACCACGGACATATGCGCCGATGCCACCATCGGAAACTTGCCCCCGGGGACATAGCAGCCCACCGATTGGACGGGGATGTTCTTGTGGCCCAGGATCACGCCGGGCTGCATCTCAACTTCAATATCCTGCATCGAATCCCGCTGAGCCTGGGCAAAGCGGCGCACGTTTTCCTGTGCAAACCTGATGTCTTCCATCTCGCGGGGCGTGACACGTGCCATCAATGCGTCGATCTCTTCAACGCTCAACCTGAAGGACGCCGGCGTGTAACTGTCAAACTTTTCGGACAGATCCCGAACCGCCGCATCACCACGCGATTCTATGTCTTGCAGCGTCGCTTCGACAACGTCGCGCGTCCTTGCATCGTCATCATTGCGTTCCGCGTCGGACTTTCCGCGTTTCAGGTATGTAATGGCCATCTCATCACCTCATTGGTTGCCGGGACATGGCGGGGTTTTCCCGCCACGGTCGAAGGCTTCCCAGCCTTCCCCATTTAACAGGTCAACGCCAAGCTGAGCGGCACGTGGGGGAAATCGGCCCTCACCCGGCTGCCCTCGATCCTGCCGTCGCTCACTTTCCAGAAATCCATATACCGGATCTCAATCCGCTTGCCGATGGACACCATGCCCACGAAAGAATCCAACTGCGTGGCTTCCTGCCTGCCAAAGGGCGCAGCGCAGGCCCGCGCGGGTTCAGGCACCCCCTGATTAGCTGTTCAGCAGGTCCACCACCGCCCGAACAATCCCGGCACGGGACGGCAGCGTTGCCCCATAGGCCGGTCCGGTTGCAATGAAGCTGTCCTGCGCTGTCAGACGGGCAACACGTTTGAGACCGCTTTCATGACAAAGCGCCATCACCCCCTCCGCCTGCCCTCCGGTGCGGCGGCATTCATCCACGATCAGAACCGGCCGCTCACCAATGGCCTCAAGCAAGGCCGCTTCCGGCATCGGCGCGAGCCACCTGAGGTCGATCACCCGCGCATCCATCCCCGCATCCGCCAGATCATGTTGCGCCTGACGGCTGAGATAATGGCCGTTGCCATATGAGACAATCGCAACATCTGCCCCGTCGCCGGTCACTCCGATTTCGCCCAACGCGGTCCGCACCCCGCGCGGCGGATACAGATCCATCCATGCCCCATCACCCGGCATATGCCCGTCCCGCATCGGATACAGGGCGATAGGTTCCAGAAACACCACCACCCGTTGTTCTTCGCGCGCCAGACGATGGGCCTCGCGCAGCATCCCCACCGCATCCGCCCCCGTGGACGGACAGGCAATCACGAGACCCGGAATATCGCGCAGCACCGCAATGGAGTTGTCGTTGTGAAAATGACCGCCAAAGCCCTTTTGATAGCCCAGCGCCGAAATGCGGATGACCATCGGATTGGTCCATTGCCCGTTGCTGAAAAAAGACAGCGTCGCGGCCTCGCCCCGCAGTTGATCTTCGGCATTGTGCAGATAGGCGAGAAACTGAATTTCTGGCATCGGAATGAACCCGTTGTGTGCCAGACCGATCGCCAGTCCAAGAATGCTTTGTTCATCCAGCAGCGTGTCGATCACCCGTGCGGGGCCAAACCGCGCATGCAGTTTCTGGGTAACACCATAGTTGCCACCCTTTCGCCCCACGTCTTCGCCCATCAGCAGCGTTTCGGGGTGTTCCAGCATCAGATCATGCAGCGCCCAGTTGATGAGCCGCGACATCGGTTGCGGCTGATCCATCTGACCATGATCGCTGCCAAGGATTTCCGCACGTGCCTCTGCGCCCGGACTGTTGGGGGTCACCCATGTCCGTTTGGGCGGTACAAGGCTTGCCATCACATCCGCCGCTGTGCGCAACCGGGGGATGTCCGCCATCTCCTCGGCCGCATTCGCAACCTCGGCCAGCGTATCCTGATAGATGTCCAGAACTTCTTGCGACGTGGCGGCACCGGAAGCGATCAACCCGCCGGCGGAATACAGCAACGGATCGCGTGCCTCGTCCGCCTCGACTTCGGCGCGGGGCAGATAGGATGTCACCACATCCGGCCCGGCATGGCCATAGAGCCGCACAGTGCGCAGATGCAGGAAGGCGGGTTTGCGATGCTTTCGCACCCAGTCGGCCGCCGCCTGCGCGGCACGGAAGGCCGCGAACATGTCCAATCCGTCCGCTTCAAAATATTTCAGACCGGGGCGGTGTTCTACTGAGGCTTTCACCCATCCCGATGGTGTCTTGGTCGAAATGCCAATGCCATTGTCCTCGCACACGAACAAAAGCGGCAGCGGAATGCCCTGAACAGATGTCCACCCGGCAGCATTGAGGGCGGTCTGCGCCGTGGCGTGGTTCAACGAGGCGTCGCCAAACGAACACATCGCAATGCCGTCGCGGGGCAGGATCGCATGCTGCGGGCGGCTGCGCCGCGCCAGACACAGGGCATGTGCCGCGCCAACGGCTTTGGGCAGGTGACTTGCAATGGTGGAGGTTTGCGGCGGGATCATCAGGGCGCGCGACCCCAGTACCTTGTGACGTCCGCCGCTTGTAGGATCCTCAGCCGCGCAGGCAAAGCTGAGCAACATGTCACGCATCATGCCGGCCTGCCCGGCCTTTTCGGCGCGCGCAATCTGAAACGCGGCATCGCGGTAGTGCAGGAACGCAATGTCATCCACGCGCAGCGCATGTCCCAATGCCGCCATTCCCTCATGACCCGACGATCCAATCGTATAAAACCCCTGGCCCGCTTTCTGCATGATCCGGCTTTGCAGATCGAGCGCCCGGCTGAGCACCTGTGACTTGAACAGCGAAAGCGCCTCTTCGCCGGTCAGTTCATCGCCCCCGGAAAGTCCAACAGGAAAGTCCTGCGCGGCCACGCGACGCAGGAAGTTTTCGTGCACAATATTGACGCGGTCCATGTCTGCCGTGGCTCCAAAAGAAAAAAATGCCTTCGGCAAAGGTATGATGGCCCAAAAGAGAGGAGCAACCACTTATCCCCTTCGGGCCACAATTATCTGGAAGGCGTTTGGGGGAGGGAATCCCCTCCCCTCGTGCCTCAGAAAAATGCCTGAAGGCCGGTCTGCGCGCGCCCCAGAATGAGCGCATGCACATCATGCGTCCCCTCGTAGGTATTCACCGTTTCAAGGTTCATCATGTGGCGGATCACCTGAAATTCGCCGGAAATTCCGTTGCCGCCGTGCATGTCACGGGCATTGCGCGCCACATCCAGGGCCTTGCCGCAATTGTTGCGTTTCACGATCGAGATCATTTCAGGTGCGGCATTTGCCGCATCCATCAGGCGGCCCACTTGCAACGACCCCTGAAGACCGAGCGAAATTTCAGTCATCATGTCGGCCAGTTTCTTCTGGAAAAGCTGTGTCTGGGCAAGTGGTTTATCAAATTGCCTGCGGTCCAGCCCGTATTGCCGCGCTGCATGCCAGCAGAATTCCGCAGCCCCCATCGCGCCCCAGCTGATTCCATACCGCGCCCGGTTCAAACAGCCAAACGGACCTTTGAGGCCCGAGACATGCGGCAGCAGCGCGTCTTCGCCCACCTCCACGCCATCCATGACAATTTCGCCTGTAATCGACGCCCGCAAGGACAGTTTGTTGCCGACCTTTGGGGCGCTCAGGCCCGTCATGCCTTTCTCCAGCACAAAACCCCGGATCTTGCCGCCGTGGTCATCGGATTTGGCCCAGACCACAAAAACATCGGCAATCGGCGCGTTGGAAATCCACATCTTGGACCCGGTCAGCTTGTAACCCGTTGCGGTTTTCACCGCGCGGGTCTTCATGCCCGCAGGATCAGACCCCGCATCAGGTTCAGTCAGCCCAAAACAGCCGATCCAGTCACCGGAGGCGAGCTTCGGCAGGAATTTCTGCCGCTGCGCTTCCGAGCCATAGGCATAGATCGGGTACATCACCAGACTGGCCTGAACCGACATCATCGACCGATAGCCGGAATCCACACGTTCAACCTCGCGCGCAACCAGACCATAGGAGACATAATTGCCGCCCAAGCCGCCGTATTCCTCTGGCACAGTGATCCCCAGCAAACCCATGTCGCCCATTTCCTTGAAGATCGACGGATCGGTCACTTCGTTTGCAAAGGCGTCGATGACACGTGGTTGCAGCTTTTCCTGTGCATAGGACCGCGCACTGTCGCGGATCATGCGTTCGTCTTCTGTCAGCTGACCATCAAGGCGGAAGGGGTCGGACCAGTCGAATGTGCCCAGATCAGGGGCATCCTTGGCGCGGAGGATCGGAGCGTCGGCGTTCATCGCGTTTTCCTTTTCGAACGTTCGGGAATTGCGGTCTTATTGCAAATCCGGGCGCAAAAGACTATCGCTGCTTTCTTCTGGATACATGAGAAAAAGTCATATGATCGCCCCGCGCCGTTTCCTGCCATCCATCTCTGCCCTGCTTGCATTCGAAGCTGTTGCCCGATTGGGCAGCGCAACGGGAGCCGCGCGCGAATTGTCCTTGACCCAAAGTGCGATCAGCCGCCAGCTCAAGACGTTGGAAGAGCAACTCGATGTGGCCCTGATTACGCGGCAGGGGCGCCGGCTGACACTGACCGATGCCGGTCAGTCCTATGTCGATCAGGTCCGGGGTATCCTGCACCGCCTGGCGCAGGCTTCGGTATCGGTGCGCACCAATCCGGCGGGCGGCACGCTGAACCTCGCTATTCTGCCCGCGTTCGGGATGCATTGGCTTGCGCCACGGCTGCGGGATTTTGCCCAAACCCACCCGGAAGTCACTGTCAACCTCAGCACCCGGTTGCGCCCCTTTGCCTTTCACGACAGCCCCTTTGACGCTGCCATCCATTTTGGCCGGGAGGACTGGCCGGATGTGGAATACCTGCCGCTGATGCCGGAAACCGTCGTCCCGGTTTGCGCGCCCGATCTGCTTGCCTCGCGGCTCAGGGAGCCAAGCGACATTCTTGACCAGTCCCTGTTGCATCTGGAAACCCGGCCCAAGGGATGGGCGCGCTGGCTGTCGGCGCTGGGGGTCGATGCGACGCCACCCAACGGCATGGTATTCGACCAGTTTTCGACCATGGCGCAGGCGGCAATTCATGGATTGGGCGTCGCGCTCCTGCCGACCTTTTTTGCCCAGCCCTACCTGAAAAGCGGCCAATTGGTGCTGGCCTCGGAACACACCACTCAGAGCATCGGCAGCTATTACCTGGTCTGGCCCAGACAACCCGTCGACAGCGCGGCGCTGGTTTCCTTCCGAAAGTGGCTGACCCGGCAGGCGCAAGAGATCTGAAACAGCGACCCTGCGCCCAAATTCCGCCATAATTCTTGGTTAGACACGCGCATAAGTAACCGGGTGGGGCCGTTACGAAGGAGCACACAATGCTTATTTCCTTGCGCAAAGGCGTCTATACGCTTGCTGCTTTTGCATGGCTTGCCGGGTCCGCCGTGGCCGAAGTGCACGAAGTTCTGATCGTGGAAGGGGCCTACTTTCCACCGTTGGTCCATGCACAAATTGGCGACAGTGTGCTGTTCATCAACGAAACGGATGGTGTGCATGTTGTCCAGGCAACTGATGAAAGCTGGACCTCTGGTCCGATCTCGGTGGACGGCACATTTTCACTGTTGCTGATGCAAGAAACCCAATTGGCCTACAACGCATCGGTCGAAACCGAAGGGGACGGGGACGGCCAGGGCGACGAGGCGCTGGAACAAAACGGCGAGATTTCCTACGATCCGCCGCCCGTTGACGAAATCGACGACGCCGACGACAGCTAAGCGGCCGGCGCGCCGGTGGTGGCTGTTACGGCTGATGCGGCGCGGGTCTAGCCGTCTTCCCACGGTTCAATCAATTCAGGGCCAGCCGCGCGGTTTGAATTTACCGCGCGGCTGACCCTGTGCCAGATCAACGCATCCTCGGCTGCAGGCTGCATCAGCGCCGCCGCCCCCTTGCCCGCCTCACCCAGCCATAGCGGCCAATCCTGCGGTGCCACGATCACCGGCATCCGGTGGTGAATGGCTCTCATCGGTTTGTTCGCAGGACAGGTCACGATGGCACATGTTGATGTCTTGGCACCTTCCCTGTCGCGCCAATCCTGCCAGATCGCCGCAAAGGCCATCGGTGCGGCATCTGTCCTGGCAATATACCACGGGTCGCGCCCGCCTTCTTCGTCCTTGGTCCATTCGTAAAACCCGCTGGCAACAACCAGCCCCCGCCGCGCACGCGCCGCCGCGCGAAAGGCGGGTTTGTCCGCAATGGTTTCCGCCCGCGCGTTGATCAACAGCGGGCCGTCATTGGGTTTCTTGTACCATGTCGGAACAAACCCCCAACGCATCGCACCAAGCCGGCGTGCGCCGTCCCCGTCGCCGGTGACGATATGGACGTTGTTTGTGGGGCAGACATTGTAATTGGGAACCTGCGGCAGGTCGTTGGCTGGCGCCGCAGCAAACAACTGCGCCATCGCATCGGGAGGGAGCGTTACCGCCATGCGTCCGCACATGGTTTGACCTTTCATCCTGCAATCGTGTCGATCCTACCGCACTTCCGGCTGGACCTGAACGGTTTTGCACCGGCACAACCAACCATGCCGATGTCACTGGGTGATTTTGAGGATGTCACGGGTTGGCACCGTCGGTCCACCCTGCGCCAACCCGCCAAAACCGGCCGATATGTCCACCTGTGCAACATAGTCGGCCTGCCCCGGTTGCCTTTGCGGACAGGCATCGAAAAAGGCGCGGCCAGATTGGCAGTGCCTGATCCCTACTCCATGACTGGCGTTTACTTCACCGTAATCCGGCCATCGGTATAGGGTTTGTAAGGCGCATGTTTCGCCAGATATTCCGCTGTCACCTCAGCCAGATCAGGCCCGAAGTCATAGGCATTTGCCGCATCGCGGAACATCTTGTAGCCATCCCCGCCGCCGCGCAGGTAATTGCTGGACACCACGCCATAAACTCTGGCCATATCTATCGGGGTGCCGCCGACCATCACGTCGCTGACCCGGCTGCCGGCAGGCTGACTGCCATCAAAGGCAAAGGTCATGCCCGCCACCTGCGGGAAGCGGCCCGCGCCCTCCTCAACCTGGCTGACACCGTTCTCAAGAGCTGCGACCAGCGTTTCGCCGGTCACCTGGAAGGTCGACAGCGTGTTTTGGAACGGCAGCACGGTCAGCACTTCGCCCATCGTCACGTCGCCTGCGTCGATCGAGGCGCGAATGCCGCCACCGTTCTGGATCGCAACCTCTATGCCCTGTCCGGCCACGCGCGCCAGCATCGCATCGGCAATCAGATTGCCCATGGTGCATTCCTTGGCCCGGCAGACGGCGCGGTCGCCGCCAATGGCCTCGTTTGTCTGGGCTACGACCTTGTTGCGGATCCCCTCGAGCGGGACTGCGGCCTCGGATACGCGATCAACGGTGTCCTGATCTTCGGCAACCGCCGCGTCCATCACCAACGGCTCGCCCACCGCTTCGGTCACGTTCCCGGCGTCGTCAAATGTCACATCCAACTTCCCCAGGAACTTGCCATAGGCATAAGCCTGCACGATTGCTGTGCTGCCAACCATGGTCGGATATGGCCCCTCGGCCTGCTCATTGGTGTTGCTGAGCAAGGTGTTTGAGTGGCCGCCAACGATCACGTCTACACCGGTTGTGCCCGCGGCCACCTGCTGATCGACGCCGTAGCCGGAGTGGCTCAGAACGATGATCTTGTTCACGCCAGCGGCGGTCAGCTTGTCCACCTCCCCTTGCACTGCCGAAACCGGGTTGGTGAAAATCACATTTGGCCCCGGTGACGCCAATTCATCGGTGTCCTGAGGCGTCAGTCCAATCAGGCCCAGTTTTTCGCCGCCCCGTTCGATCACGGTGGATTTTGCAAGCCTGCCCGCCAGCAAAGGTTCACCGGAGACATCGGCGTTGGACATCAGCACCGGGAAATTTACCGCATCCATGAACCCCTTGAGCACTTCGGGGCCGTCGTCGAACTCGTGGTTGCCCACGGTCATCGCGTCATAGCCCATCTGGTTCATCATCTCCGCAGCCAGTTTGCCCTTGTAAAAGGTATAGAACAACGTGCCTTGAAACTGGTCACCGCCATCAACAAGAATGGCGTTGTTCGTCCGCCCCCGCGCTTCGTTGATCGCGGAGACTAGCCGGCCAGAGCCGCCAAAACACTTGCCCTCCTCGTTGTCCCCCGACGAACAGGGGCCGTCGTATTTGCTGATTGGCTCAAATCGGGCGTGGAAATCATTGGTGTGCAGAATGGTCAGATCATAATCCGCCATCGCCATGCCCGTGGTCAGGCCAAGTGCCGCAAGGCTTGTCAGAATGCGCGTCAACGGGCCTCTCCCAAATGGAACCTATGCGCAATGGTGGCGCGAAGTTTGCGGGGTGTCAAAGGCGGATTGGTGATGCCCTTGCGCAAGACCGCGCCGCCGGTGTCTTTGGCTGGTTTTGGGGATTTGAGTTTTTTTGAAAGATGAAGAGGATCGGTCGTGCCAATGCCCGTGCCCTTGACCCTGACCGATGGCGCGGGCATCACGTTGCCCATGTTGATATTCAAAATATTCCGGTCCGATGAGTGGACCCAGTTGCGCCGCGAAGGCAGTACCACAGGTGCGCCCATTGATGTGGCAGATGGTTACGTCCATTTTTCGACCGCTGCACAGGCGGCGGAAACGGCGGCCAGACATTTTGCCGGGGCCGAGGGATTGTTCCTGATTGCGGTGGACGCGGAGGCGGCGGGAGAAGCGCTGAAATGGGAAGTGTCACGCAATGACGCCCTGTTTCCGCATCTTTATCGGGAGATGACGCTGGAGGATGTGGTCTGGGCGCAGCCGCTGCCGTTGGAAAACGGAGTGCATCAGTTCCCTGCCGGGCTGGCGGAGGCCGCGACATGAGCCGCTTTATTGACCCCGACCGCATGCAATTCGAGGCGTTCAAGGGGCTCGATCGGGAGACCGAGTTGAACATGCTCAATTTGGTCCGGTTCAATGATCTGGCGAATTATCCCGGTGATCACATTCTGGCCCGTGACGGATGGACCGGCGCGCAGGCCTATGCCGCATATGGGCGCGACACTGCGCCGATATTGGCGAGGGTGGGCGGCGACATTGTCTGGCGTGGGACGTTCGAATCGACCTTGATCGGCCCCGGTGACGAAACCTGGGATGTGATGTTCATTGCACGCTATCCCAACGCCCATGCCTTTCTTGCGATGGTGTCCGACCCCGCGTATCAAAAAGCCGTGGTGCATCGGCAGGCAGCGGTGAAAACGTCGCGTCTGATCCGCACGCAGCCGCGGCCTCTGACGGATCAGTTCGCGTGACTGCATTGATCGAGCGACTTGGTCTGACCGCGCTGCGCCAACTTGATCCCGAGGCCGCGCATAGGCTGGCGATCCGCGCCTTGCAGGCGCGCCTGACCCCGGCACCGGGACCGATCACGACGCCCGCGCTGGCGTGTGATCTGGCGGGGATCGCGTTGCTCAATCCAATTGGCCTTGCCGCCGGGTTTGACAAGAACGCCACCGCGGTTGCGCCCTTGTCGCGTGCAGGTTTCGGGTTTCTTGAAGTGGGGGCCGCAACCCCGTTGCCCCAACCCGGCAACCCGCGACCGCGGCTGTTCCGGTTAAGCGAGGACGGCGCGGCCATCAACCGATTTGGGTTCAACAACGACGGGGCCGAGGCGATCTGTGCACGGCTGGCGGCACGGGGCAGCGGCATTCCGGTTGGTCTGAACCTTGGCGCCAACAAGACCAGCACCGACCGCGCCGCCGACTTCGCCAAGGTCATGTTGGCCGCGCGCGATCATGTGGATTTTGCCACCGTCAACGTCTCCTCACCCAACACAGAAAAGCTGCGCGATCTGCAGGGCAAGGCGGCGCTTGCGGGATTGTTGGAAGGGGTCATGGAGGTACGCGGCACCACCCCTGTTTTCCTGAAGATCGCGCCGGACCTTACCGACGGAGAAATTGCAGATGTGGCCGAGGTGGCGGAGACTGCCGGCGTTGCCGCCCTTGTTGCCACCAATACGACACTTGCCCGCGATGGCCTCAGAAGCCGACATTCGGCTGAGGCAGGCGGCCTGTCCGGGCAGCCGCTGTTTGACAGATCCACCCGCGTTCTGGCGCGCCTTTCGACGCTCACGGACATCCCGTTGGTGGGCGTGGGCGGTGTGGGATCGGCGCGGCAGGCCTATGACAAGATTTGCGCAGGCGCATCAGCCGTCCAGCTGTATACGGCGCTGGTGTTTGGAGGGCTGTCGCTGGTTTCGGATATCGCCACGGGTCTGGACAGGTTGCTGGCGCAGGATGGTTTTGCCACCGTAGGCGAGGCCATCGGCAGCAAACGCAAGGACTGGATATGATAACTCTTTGGCACAACCCGCGCTGTTCGAAATCGCGCCAGACGCTGGCATTGATCCAGAACGCCGGGGGGCCGGTCACGATCCGTAAATATCTCGAGGATGCGCCCAGTGCGGCCGAGATCAACGATGCCCTGCGCGCCCTTGGCGGGATTGGCGCAATCGACATGATGCGGACAGGTGAAAAGATGTTCAGGGAACTGGGACTGAGCAGATCAGACTCCCCTGAAATACTGATCGCAGCCATGGCGGCGCATCCGATCCTGATCGAACGCCCGATTGCCTTTGGCCGGGGCCGCGCGGTGATCGGCCGCCCGCCTGAAAACGTGAAAGACCTGGTGTGAGCGACACCGCCGATGTCACTGCCAGAAATCGCGCGGCATGGGATGCATCAGCCAGACACCATGGCAGCGGCGCCTATTGGGATGAACTGGTGGCCGGTTTCAGCACCCCCGGCTATTCGCGTTTTGACGATACATTTACCGATGCGTTGATCGGGGCGGGCATCAAGGGGGCCCGAGCCGTTCAGATCGGGTGCAACAATGGCCGCGAGGTGCTGTCTGCCTGCGCCATCGGGGCCAGAACATGTTGGGGCATTGATCAATCCGAAGCCTTCCTGGAACAGGCCAGAACCCTGGCCGGGATTTCCGGCCACGATGCGCATTTTCTGGGCGCTGACATCTATGCTCTGCCAGCGGACGCGCCGGGCGATTTTGACCTGGTTTTCATCACCATCGGCGTGCTGAACTGGATGCCGGATCTGCCCCGGTTTTTTGACGTGGCGGCTGGCCTGCTGCGGCCCGGCGGACAGTTGGTGATTTACGAAACGCACCCCATGCTGGAAATGTTCGACCCTCGGGGCGATGACCCGTTTCGCCCGGTAAGCAGCTATTTCCGCAAAGTCCCTTTTATCGAGACCGCCGCGATCACCTATGACGGCTCCAGGCCGGGGGATATTTCAGAAAGCTATTGGTTCATTCACACCCTGTCCGACGTCGTGCAGGGCGTGGTGGATGCCGGGCTGACCCTTGGTGCCCTGCGCGAATATCCGCATTCCATCCGCGAAGTGGACTATGATATTTACGTGGGGCAGGACGCACAGGTTCCGATGAGTTACCTGCTGCACGCCAGCAAGGTCTAGATCACCGCCCGTTCCAACGCCGGATAGCGCAGCCCCAGGGTGACACCGCGCACCACAAAGGAAATCAGCAACGCCAGCCAAAGCCCATGATTGCCCAGCCATGGCACCAGCATCACCACCGCAATCACATAGATCACAAACGATACTGCCATCATGTTGCGCATATCGCGGGATCGGGTGGCCCCGATGAATATCCCATCCAGCATGAAAGCGGCGCAGCCCGTGATCGGGGCCAGCACGACATAGGGCAAATAGACGCGCGCGACCCTTTGTACATCTTCTGCCTTGGCCATCAGCTCAATGATGGCGGGACCGCTCGCCGCAAAGACCACTGTCAGCGCCAGCGAGACGATCATCGCCCAGAATGAGGTCAGCAAGGCACCCCGGCGCAGAACCTCGCGCTGTTTTGCGCCCATCGCCTGCCCCACCAGCGCCTCGGCGGCAAAGGCAAATCCATCAAGCCCAAAGGCCGTTATCATCAGGAATTGCATCAGCACCTGATTGGCGGCAAGGGTGGCGTCCCCCTGATCGGCCCCCAGAAACATGAAGGTCACGAATATCGCCTGCAACAGCAGCGACCGGATCAGGATGTCGGAATTCACCTGCATCATGCGGACCCAGCGCAGACGGTCAAACACCTGAGCCCAGTTACGCCAGTGCTGTCCGGCAAAGATTGCGCGGCAAAACCACAGGCCGAGCGCCGCGCCGCTCCATTCCGCAAGCACGGTGGCAAAGGCCACACCCTCCACACCCCAGGTCAGCCCAAGCACAAACCACAGATCCAGAACAATGTTCAGCCCGTTCATCCAGACCTGCAACACCAAGACCGCGCGGGTGCGTTCCTGTGCGATCAGCCAGCCGGTGATGGCATAAAGCGAAATCGCTGCCGGGGCCGACCAGATGCGGATTGCCATGTAGGTCTGGGCCAGACCCTCGACGTCCTCCGATCCCGGTGACAGGGCAAGCGCGCCCCAGAACAACGGCATCTGCACTGCGATGATCGCCACGCCTGCCCCTGCACCAATCAGCAATCCGCGCGTCAGCAATGCCGCGACTTCGGCCCGGTCCTCGTTGCCCACCGCCTGTGCCGTCAGCCCGACGGTGCCCATCCGCAAAAAGCCAAAGACCCAATAAAAGGCCGACAGGATGATTGCGCCCAGGCCCACGGCCCCAATCGGCGCGGCCAACCCGATCTGCCCCACAACGCCGGTATCCACGGCCCCAAGGATCGGCACCGTTGCGTTCGAGATGACGATAGGAATGGCAACGTTCAGCACCCGCCGGTGGGTCACGATGTCCTTTGCCTTTGCCGTTTTCGACAGTGTGACACCCGCGTTCAGATCCTCGTGTGCCCCGGACACCTCAACGGGTCCGGGAGGGCATCACGAAATGCCCGGTGGCCTGTGCAAAAAGCCTTGCGCGGTTGTCCTGCCACGCTTCGACATGGACGCTGGCATAGCGGCGGCCCGAACGGTTGATCCGCGCCCGCGCATAGGCATCGCGCGGCAAGCCGGAGCGCAGGTAGTCAACGGTGAAATCAATTGTCTTGGGCAGGCGCGGCATCGTGTCGGGGGTCAATTCGGCGACGTCCAGTGCGCCGCTTTCCATGTCTTCCCAGATGGACGACCAGCCAAGCGTGATGATCGCGGTCACCTCAAGAAACGCAGCAGTGGCCCCGCCATGCAAGGCCGGCAGCAGCGGGTTGCCAATCAGATCATCCTTGAACGGCAAAACCCCGGTCAATTCGTCGCCCCGTCGTTCAAATTCTATTCCCAGAAACTGAATATAGGGCACACCGCCTACCAGGGCGCGCAACGCGCCATCGCGGCGTTGCTTGACCACCTGTACCGGTTCCGGTTTGCGCCGCTGGGTCATCTACGTGCCTCCACCGTAAAGGTGCCTGTCGCCGTAGCGACAAGATTGTCCGTGTCTTCATCCGTTGCCGTGGCCCTGACAAATGCCACCGACCGCGTGACATGATAGCAGGTCGCGCGGGTGGTGATCGTCTGGCCGGGGGTCGCGGCCCGCAGATATTCGATGCGCAAATCAATTGTTGCGGTCCCGTGGGGATTGCTGGGATGGCTCATCACCGCGGCCCCGCAACACGAATCCATCGCCGCCGACACCGCGCCGCCATGCACCACCCCGGTCTTGGGATCCCCAATCAGCTTTTCCGAATAGGGCATCGAAATCACTGCCGTCCCCTGATCCAGTTCCTCCAACACCATGCCCAGCGCCCTTGCATGAGGAAGGGCCTGAATGAATTGCCGGGTCATCTTGTTATTGTCTGACATCTGACGGCCTGTCCTGTCCACGAATTGGCCCCTTTATCAAACGGGTACCGTGAAAGGGCAAGCCCACCTGTTGCGCTTGGTTGATCTGCGCTTTACGCTGAACACGAGGAGAGACGACATGGCCGAAGACCGCCTTACATTCAAGGAAATGTGCGCCGAATTCGACGTTACGCCGCGCACACTGCGGTACTACGAATACATCGAATTGCTGCAGCCGGACCGCGAGGGGCGCGCGCGTTTCTACGGGCCGCGCGAATTGGCGCGGATGAAGCTGATCCTGCGCGGACGGCGGTTTGGTTTTTCGCTGGAGGACATCCGCCAGTGGTTGCTGATCTATGAAAATGAAGGCACAGAGGCGCAGATGCAGCTTTGGGTCGACATTTCGGGCAAGCAGCTGGGCGAACTGGCCGACCAGCGGACGCAGCTGGAAGACGCCATGACCGAGTTGAAGCGCCTGCGGGACGAAACAATCGACTATCTGTCCAAAACGTCCGCCTGAACAGGCGTTCACCCTGCCGCGTCCGGTGTGAAATGGCGGCCCCTTCATTCATTGATGTTCGTGCAAACGACGCCGCCGGGCCGGGTGCCGTTACGGCACCTTTCTGCCGAAAGAAACTTCATACTCAAAGTGACGTAGCGTATCGGTTACGTCAACCTGCGAAGCTATTGTAAGCAGCCCGGCAAGGCACCACTTGCGGTGAAGAACCAAACATAATTCGTGATGAGATGACGCAGATGAAATTCGATACCATGACCATCCGTCAGATGTGCGACGCCTTTGACGTGACCCCGCGCACCCTGCGCTTTTACGAGGCCAAGGAGCTGATCTTTCCGATCCGCGAAGGTCAGAAACGCCTGTTCACCAAACGCGACCGCGCCCGGCTCAAACTCATTCTGCGCGGCAAGCGTTTCGGCTTCAGCCTCGAGGAAATCCGCCAACTTCTGGATCTGTACCACATGGGCGACCAACAGCAGACACAGATCGCGCGCACCTACGACATTGCCCGCAATCGCCTGACCGAGATGGAGACCCAGCGCGATGAGCTGGACGCCGCGATCAGCGACCTCAAGGAACAACTCAAATGGGGGGAAAAGATGATCGCCTCCATGAACCATAACCGCAGCGCTGCCGAGTAACCAAAGCGCCGCCAGACCCCAATACAGCCGACAGACGAGGGAACACCCCATGCCAACATATACGCCCCCCACCAAAGACGTGCAGTTCGTATTGCACGATGTCCTGAACATCAGCGACTCGGACATTCCCGGATACGATGACCTTGAGGCCGACTTCACCTCGGCCATCCTCGAAGAAGCAGGCAAGCTGACGTCCGAAGTCCTCGCCCCGTTGAACGTG
>CAXBKL010000041.1:0-27572 GCA_963976125.1 uncultured Sulfitobacter sp.
ACTATTGAGGGGCTGCATCAACGCGCAGTGAAAAGGCGCAGACACCGGCAATGGCAAGGCGCGCTTGGCCCCGGCTTCCTTGGCCAGCACCACGGCCCGCTCGATCGCCGCCTTGCTGCCCGACAACACATTCTGGGACGGGTCGTTTTCGTTGGCCAACTGGCACACATCGCCCTGCGCTGCCGCTTCGGCCACCTTTTCTGCTGCCGCCGCATCCAAACCCAGAACCGCCGCCATTGCACCCTGCCCGACTGGCACGGCCGCCTGCATTGCCCGGCCACGGATACGCAACAGTCGCGCCGTATCCGCCAACGACACCGCACCGGCAGCACAAAGCGCGGCATATTCACCCAAGGAATGCCCCGCCACAAAGGACGCCCGCTCAATCCCAAGGCCCTCGGCCTTTAACGCCGCCATTGCCGCCATGGACGTGGCCATCAACGCAGGCTGCGCATTCTGCGTCAACGTCAGGGTCTCTATGTCACCGTTCCAGATCACCTCCGAGAGTTTCTCCCCCAAGGCGTCGTCAACCTCGTCAAAGACTGCCCGTGCCGCTGGATAGGCGTCGGCGAGAGCCTGCCCCATGCCGATGGTCTGCGCCCCCTGACCGGGAAAAACAAATGCGATGCTCATGATGAAACCCCTCAATAGTGTCACACGGGTCTAGCCCTCAGTGCCATCCAGAACAAGTCTGCACGTTGTATGTGCATGGATTGCAATTGAGCGCCGCCCGACGTTCGCTAAATAGGCGTCACCAAACCCGGAGAACACCAATGACCCTCGGCAATACTACGACGCATTATGGCAGCCTGATAAAGATATTTCACTGGCTCACGGCCCTGCTGATTCTGACCCTGATCCCGCTGGGCTGGTACGCTGGACAGCTCCCCCATGAAACCGATGCGGAACTGGCGACCAAGGCCCAGCTCTTTTCCGCTCACAAGACAATTGGCGTTGCCACCTTCCTTGTTGCGCTCGCGCGCATTTTCTGGGCCGCGTTCCAACCCAGGCCGCGATTGCTGAACGCGGATCGAAAAATCGAATCCTTTGTGGCCAAACTGGTCCATTGGCTCCTATACGGTGCGCTGGTGGCCGTGCCGCTGTCGGGCTGGATTGGCCATGCCGCATCCGCGGGGTTTGCCCCGATCTGGTGGCCTTTCGGTCAGGA
Source organism: uncultured Sulfitobacter sp. (assembly GCA_963976125.1). Lineage (GTDB taxonomy): Bacteria > Pseudomonadota > Alphaproteobacteria > Rhodobacterales > Rhodobacteraceae > Sulfitobacter. The sequence continues at coordinate 1,169 of CAXBKL010000041.1, forward strand.
TCTTCCGCTGGTCCCCAAATCCACCCGGATCGAACATCTGTTTGAATCCCTGCACTGGATTTCGGGACGGGTGCTCATCCTCTCGCTGTTCCTGCATGTGGCGGGCGCATTGAAACACCACATAATCGACCGGGATGCCACTTTGAAGCGGATGCTGCCGGGGCATGCCAATGTGCCGCCCCTGCCCGAATCTGCCCGCCACCCTGCACCGCTCCTGGCCGCACTGGCCCTTTGGTCGGTTGCAATTGGTCTTGCGACCCTGTCAAGCGCCGGCCCGGATCAACCGACCGCTGTTCCAACCCTCACTGCGGTCAGCTCCGATTGGACCGTTACACAAGGCTCAATTGAAATCGGCGTGACCCAATTCGGCTCCGAGGTGGCAGGCACCTTTGCCGACTGGACCGCTGCCATCACCTTTGACGAAAACGCTCCAGGTCGCAACGTGGGCCATGTGACCACGACGATCTCGATACCGTCACTGACGCTTGGATCGGTCACCCAACAGGCAATGGGGGCGGATTTCTTTGATGCGGATAACCACGCCATCGCGACCTACGAGGCCGACATCAACCGGGGCAACGACGGCTTTGTTGCCGATGGCACGCTGTCCCTGAAAGGCAAGGTGGTCCCGGTCAGCCTGCCATTTCATCTGTCAATTGATGAAAACACCGCCAGCCTACAGACCAACTTCGCCCTGGACCGCCGGGCATTCGGAATTGGTGCAAACCTGAAGGACGAAAGCAGCCTGGCCTTTGATGTGCAGGTCAGGATTGCCCTGACCGCGACCCGGTCAACCCCGGCGGAATAATAGAAAGGCCGCCGGAAACAACCGGCGGCCCGTCCTTGATGACCTGTCCCTTGTGGGGGTGTCAGTCGGCTTTCATCGCCTCGATGGAGATCGCCACCTCAACCTCGTCGCTGACAAAGGGTGCAAAGGCACCAAGATTGAAATCAGAACGGATCAACGTCGTTGTCGCGTCAAATCCGGCCCAGGGTGTGCCGGCCTGCGGATGATCCCCGACCGCGTTCAGTTCTGCATCCAGAACAACAGACCTGGTAATGTCATTCATTGTCAGATCTCCGGTAATCCTTGCCTGACGCTCACCCGTGACCTCGATAGAGGTCGAATTGAACACGATCATATCACCGTCCTGCACCCCAAAGAAATCATCGGACATGAAATGGCCTGTCCGCGCTTCCCACCCGGTGAACATGGACTTCACCGGCATCGAAACCTGCACGGACGAGGCCGAAGGGTCGTCCTGATCGAACATGATCCTGCCCTCAAAACCCGAAAACATCCCGTAGGTGGTCGAGAATCCCAGGTGGTCGTAACTAAACAGAACCTGGCTGTGGCTTGAATCCAGAACATAGGTTTCAGCGGCAAATGCGGCAGGTGCAGCAAGCGCAAGCGCAGCAGCAAGCATCAGGGGTTTCATCTTTGTTTCTCCTTGCGTTCAAAAGATGATCCCAATGTGTGCAAACCCCCTCCTTGCGCAATTCACCACCGGCACACAGGGCTTGTGCCTTTTTGAACATCAGTGAAAAGCTGCGTCAAAACGGCAAAAGCACCGCCCAGGGCGGCACAGATAACTGTAACCAAGCGGAAAGTTGCCTCAGGTCAGATGCCCGGCGTTCCCAAGCGTCTCGAGCAGACGCGCCATGACTTTTTGATCGGATAAGGTGATTTCAGCCAGGAAAACCCCATCCTGCCCCCAAAGCCGTACATGTGGGCCTTCGCGTTCCGCCCGTGTGAGCTCCGCAAAGGTGCAAGTCTGCAATACCACCGGCTGCTTGCCGGACAATGTACGAACAAGCCGCACTTCCTGTGCGCTCATGTCCACCTCTACATCGGGGGCATCGGGGGCTGAGCTTGCATGGATAAGAGCCAGACCACTGATGAACGCCGTGATTGACAAAACCAGCTTGAACAACATCACATCCTGCTCAAAGCTCGCACCCGGCATCACCCAAAGCCCAATCGCAGCCAGGGTCATGGCGGACCCAACCAGACGTTGCGCAGCCCGCAGCATCATTCGACTGCCCTCAACCACGCGCATCGGCTGCACGATGGCAGGGCTGGTATTAAAGGCGTTCAATGCAACGGTCATCTGTGTGGACCCTGACGTCTTGTTGTTGAAGTAGGTTTGAATTGGCCCGACAAAAACGGCCAAATCTGGGCATCCACGGGATCGAATTGTGACCATCCCAAGGTTCTTTTGCGGTGTGGTACGGGATGTTCCGGGCCGCTGCCCCTCATGCCGGCCCGCCCACCGCCGCCGCCCCTTGCCCCGCCCGCCAAACCGTGTATACGGCACCTCTCTTTTGCAAAGACGTTGAACCGCGCAGTCTCTCGTGGTGGGGCCGCAAAAGAACTCCGCCCCGCCTATGAAATGCGCCTTGATATAAATAGGAGTGCACATGCCGCTATACGAGCATGTTATGATTGCGCGTCAGGATCTGTCCAACACGCAAGCCGAAGGTCTTATCGAACATTTTGGTGCCGTCCTGTCCGACAACGGCGGGACACTCGTGGATCACGAGTATTGGGGCGTCAAGACGATGGCCTACAAGATCAACAAGAACCGTAAGGGCCACTATGCCTTCCTGCGTTCCGATGCACCGGCCCCTGCCGTGCAGGAAATGGAACGTCTGATGCGTCTGCATGACGATGTGATGCGGGTTCTGACCATCAAGGTCGATGCGCACAAAGAGCTGCCATCGGTTCAGATGCAAAAGCGTGACGAACGGCCTGACCGCCGTGAGCGTCGCTGATTTCGGCTTGAAGAAAAGGATATAAACCATGGCTGCAAAACCATTTTTCCGCCGTCGCAAGGTCTGCCCTTTCTCGGGCGATAACGCACCTGCGATCGACTACAAGGACACCCGTCTGCTGCAACGCTACATCTCTGAGCGTGGCAAGATCGTGCCTTCCCGTATCACTGCCGTATCGGCGAAAAAGCAGCGTGAACTGGCCCGTGCCATCAAACGCGCCCGCTTCCTCGCCCTGCTGCCCTACGCCGTCAAGTAAGGAGAAAGCACATGCAAGTTATCCTTCTGCAACGTGTCGCAAAACTGGGCCAGATGGGCGAAGTCGTGGACGTAAAGCCCGGCTACGCACGCAATTTCCTGTTGCCGCAGGGCAAGGCGCTGTCGGCGTCCAAGGCCAACATCGAAGCCTTCGAGACGCGCAAAGCGCAGCTTGAGGCCGATAACCTTGAGACCAAGAAAGAAGCCGATGCGATGGCTGAAAAGCTGAACGGTCAGCAGTTCATCGTGATTCGCTCCGCATCTGACGCGGGCGCGCTCTATGGCTCCGTCACCACCCGTGACGCCGCCGATGCCGCAACCGAAAACGGCTTTACCGTAGACCGCAAGCAGGTCGTGCTTTCCGCACCGATCAAATTCCTGGGTCTGCACGAGGTACAGGTTGTCCTGCACCCCGAAGTCGAAGCCACCATCGCTCTGAACGTGGCGCGTTCCCCTGAAGAGGCCGAATTGCAGGCCTCCGGCAAATCCATTCAGGAACTGGCTGCGGAAGAAGAAGCCGCGGCTGACTTCGAGATTGCCGAACTGTTCGACGACATCGGTTCTGCCGCGTCCGACGACGATGATCTGGGCGAAGCGGCTCGGGCCGACGACGCCAGTGGCGATCAGGAAGACACTGCCGGCAACTAAGCCCGGCCAATTTGAAAAAGCGAAACGCCGCACTGGAAAACCAGCGCGGCGTTTTTTTTGCCCGCGCGGGGTTTTGCCGATGACCAAAGGCCCGATTGCGCAGGCCCTCCATATGTCCCACATCTGCACCGTCCCAGATGGAGCGCACCATGGTCCCACGCCGCCACTTCTGCCTTTTGGTCCTTTCTGCCACCCTGGCCGGTTGCACCAACCCTGCGCCCCCGCCATTGGCCGAACCGCCGCTCTATCCCAATGAAACCCCTCGGTTGCGCGGCCAGATCAACAAATGGGCCGACCACTATGAGGTGCCCCGTACCCTGGTCCATCGGCTCGCCCTGCGCGAAAGCAGCCACCGGCCCCTGGCGCGCAATGGCCCCTATTGGGGGGTGCTGCAAATCCTGCCCGAGACAGCCCGCACAATGGGGTTTCGGGGCGAACCGGCGGAACTTCTGGACCCGGATACCAATCTGGAATTTGCAGTGAAATATCTGCGTGGTGCTTGGCTATTGTCTGGCGGGGATCAGACGGCGGCCATTGGCTGGTACGCACGGGGGTATTATTACGAGGCCAAACGGCGCGGCATGCTTGTCGAAACCGGCCTGCGCCCGAACTGAAAAAGGCCGCCCCAACCGGAGCGGCCTCTCTTATTCTGACTAAACACCAGAAAGTTATTCGTCTTCAAGTGCTTCCACGGCCTTTTGAAGGTCATCTTTGGAGATTTCCTTCTCCGTCACCTCAGCGCCTTCCGCGATGTGATCGACCACTTTGTCCTCAAACAGCGGCGCGCGCAACTGCTGCTGCATCTGCTGGTTCTGCTGCACGAATTCAAAGAACTGGCGTTCCTGGCCGGGATACTGGCGGGCCTGACCCATGATCGCCTGCGTCATTTCCGCATCTGTCACTTCAACTTCTGCCTTCTGACCGATCTCGGCCAACAGCAAACCCAGACGCACGCGGCGCGTGGCCAGCTTGGTGTGCTCGTCGGTTGTCTCGATCTCGGGATGGTCATGGCCCTCAACATCAGGGTTGTCCTCATGCCACAGCTGATGCGCGATCTGGCCTGCCTCAGCTTCTACCAGAGAAGGCGGCAGCTCAAAATCGACCAGCTTGTCCAACTGATCCAGCAACCCACGCTTCATCACCGCGCGGGACGCGCCGGCATACTCGGCTTCCAGGCGCTCGGCGATCTGCGCCTTCAAACCGGCAAGATCCTCAGACCCGAATTTTGTCGCCAGCTCGTCGTTGATCTCTGCGGCAACCGGTTCCTTGACCTCCTTGATCGTGCACTCAAAGGTCGCTTCCTTGCCCGCCAGATGCTCGGCCTGGTACTCATCGGGGAAGTTGACGACAACAGATTTCTCTTCGCCTTCCTTCGCGCCAACCAGCTGTTCTTCAAAACCGGGAATGAAAGAATTGGAGCCGAGCACCAGCGGATAGTCTTCCGCCGCGCCGCCTTCAAAGGCTTCACCGTCTACTTTGCCCAGGAAATCCATGACAACCTGGTCGCCGTCCTTGGCTTTGGAACCTTTCTTGCGGGCTTTGAAATCCTGCGCCGTCTCAGCCAGATTGCCAAGCGCCTCTTCGATCGCGGCATCGTCGGCCTTGACCATCAGCTTTTCCAGTTTGATGGCGCTCAAGTCCAGTTCGGGGATTTCCGGCAGTGCCTCATAGGACATCTCGACTTCGATGTCGTCGCCTTCTTTCCACACATCATCATTGGTCATCTTGACCTCTGGCTGCATCGCGGGGCGGTCGCCTGACTTCTCGAAATGCTCGGACATCGCGCCGTCGATGGTTTCCTGCATCGCTTCGCCCATCACCCGCTGACCAAACTGCTTTTTCAGCAGCGCCATAGGCACTTTGCCTTTGCGAAAGCCCTTCATTTCAACGTCGGGCTGCGCTTCAGCCAGCTTTTCATTGACCTTTGCGTCCAATTCGGCCGCCGTCACAGTGATGGAATAGCCGCGTTTCAGACCGTCGTTCAGCGTCTCGTTGACCTGCATGTTTGCTCCATGAAATAAGGCCGCACTGCCAGAGCGCGGGTGAAAATTTGAGACCTTCTATTGGGGTTACGGATGGCATGCAAGGGCCAAGGGCTGTGTCTGTCCGATTAGACATCGCAGGCCCGGCAAGCGCCGGGAACACATCACCTCCGCACCCTCTGATCCGCTACATTCCCAAGGCTTCCTTGTACATTTCCAACACCGCTTCTTCTTCGGCAATGTCGTCCTTGTCGCGTTTGCGCAGGGCAATCACCTTGCGCAAAACCTTCGTGTCATAACCGCGGGCCTTAGCCTCGGCCAAGACTTCCTTTTGCTGGTCCGCCAGATCACGTTTTTCGGCATCGAGGCGTTCGATGCGTTCGACAAACTGCCGCAATTCATTTGCTGTCACACGGTAGGTCGCATCCCCCGCACTTTCGATCACATCGGGATTGGTGCTTTGATCGCTCACCTGACACTCCTTTGGATTGGTTTGGGTCTGACTAACCAGACCGCCACTGACCCGCAAGCGTCACTTGAACCCGCATCTCGTTTGTCGTAGTCCCCCGGCATGGAAATCGCATCCTTGGACATATTTGATCTCATCATCTGGGCCGGTGCCGGTCTTTCGCTGCTGGGATTGGTTGGCATCGTCTGGTGCATCCTGCGGGTTTCGCGGGCAAAGCGCAAAAAAGCCACCGACGAAGAATTGCGCGCCGTGTTAAAGTCGGTTCTCCCCCTGAACATCGGGGCGCTTTTCCTTTCTGTCTTTGGATTGATGCTGGTTATTGTCGGGATATTTCTGGGGTAATCATCCAAACGGATGACTTCCCCGCCCAACTGGGGCAAACTCCGTCAGTGACACTTGAAACACATTCAATTAGCCATATGTGTTATGGGAACTCAAGATACCTGGAGGCACTGCGCCAATGACTGACCAATTGCCCATCCCATCGCCGCTTGTGACGGCGTTTTTCGACGATGCAACCAATACGGTCAGCTACGTGGTTCAGGATCCCGACGGTTCTGCATGTGGCATTATCGATTCGGTCCTCGATTTCGACCATGCCGCAGGTCGAACCGACACCCGATCCGCAGATCGGATCATCGCCTTTGTCACCGAAAAAGGGCTTCAGACCCATTGGATTCTTGAAAGTCATGTGCACGCCGATCACCTGTCGGCGGCACCCTATTTGCAGCAACATCTGGGCGGCAAGATCGGGATCGGAGCGGAAATCACCACGGTGCAGGACACCTTTGGCAAGGTGTTCAACGAAGGCACGGAATTTCAGCGCGACGGCAGCCAGTTTGATGCGCTGTTTCGCGATGGCGACAGCTTTCACATTGGCCAGATGCGCGCCGATGTCATGCACACGCCGGGGCATACCCCCGCCTGTTTGACCTATGTGGTGGGCGATGCGGCCTTTGTAGGCGATACATTGTTCATGCCGGATTTCGGCACGGCAAGGTGCGACTTCCCCGGTGGCTCCGCGAATGATCTCTATCAGTCGATCCAGCGAATTCTGTCACTCCCCGACGAAACCCGCATCTTTGTCGGACATGACTACAAGGCGCCGGGCCGGGACGACTTTGCCTGGGAAACCACGGTCGGCGCCCAAAAGACGGCCAACATTCACGTCGGCGGAGGGGCTCCAGAGGAAGCGTTTGTCGCCCTGCGCGAAACCAGAGACGCAAAACTTGCCATGCCAAAACTGATCGTGCCGTCGCTACAGGTGAACATGCGCGCCGGAAACATGCCCGAACCAGATGACACCGGCACGGTCATGCTGAAACTCCCGATCAATAAGCTCTGATCCACAGCCCGCCGCCGGACGCACCCGTCGGCGGGCCACGGCCACACCGATACAGCACGGCATCGCCTACATAGAAAGACCCATGGATATTCGACAACTCACCCCCCGCTATTTCGTCAGCCCGCAAATTGCGCCCCTCGACATACCTGCGCTCAAGGAGGCTGGCATCACCCGGATCCTGTGCAACCGCCCGGATGCCGAAGTGCCGCCAAGCCACCAATCCGACTCCATTCGAGCGGCCGCCGAAGCCGCGGGCCTGCACTTTGCCGCGCAGCCCCTGACCCATCAGACGATGATCCCCGATGTCATTGCCGAAAATACGGCAAAGGGACTGGATACCGATGACGTGGTGCTGGCCTATTGCGCCTCTGGTACCCGGTCCACAATTGCCTGGGCGCTGGCACAAGCGGGCAAGATGCCAGCGGAACACATCATCAATACCGCCGCAAACGCGGGTTACGATTGTCGGAATATGCAGCAGGTATTGAAAAAGCCTTTCGTCTGACGACGCGTTGCATCCCGCCCGCCCAGTGCCGAAACGGGTCTCATCCCGCAGCGGCGAATTCAGTGTCGTCAATCCCTGGCAGATCGCTCATGTCAGGCAAATCCTCTGGCTTCTGCGCCTGGGTCCGTTCATGAATCACGGATGGCAGATCCGGCAACAATTTCTCCGAATGATCCGGCAATGCCGCGCTATCTTCGACAATCTGCTCTGGCAATTCCGGCTCGGCCACGCCGATGCCTGCCCCGCTCACGTCGGGAAGATCGAGATCCTCGCGGTCGGCCGCGCGGCGTTTCGGGGTGTGGTGTCTGGCTGTTTCATGTGCCACCTGTACGGCGCGGATACCGTCAACCTGGCCAAGCGCCCCCCCCCCAAGCGGTCGACCTTCGCGCGTCAGAATATCTACCTTTTCAAAATCGCACCCCCGTAATTCAAGCACATCGCCCGAGGTGAGCGCGCTCAACCTGTGCAAAGGCAATTTCACCTGTGCCAGCGAAACAATCAAATCCGCATGAAGGGCAAGCACCGTTTCGCTCAGACGTCGCTTGTCAGATGCCGCGCCGGAAGGTTCTGCCCCTTCGCCGTCCGCACCCTCGGGCGGGTCCGCGACATCGTCGCCGTCTTCCAGCAGAGGAAAGCACAGGGTCATCTGACCTTGTCTGGAGCCTGCCGCAATATCCAGGGCCAGATGCACAATCCGGTAGCGCGCCGCCGCCAGCGCCAGTTGCAGTTGCCGCACATCCTCTGCCCGCGCGCCAAACCGGTATCCCTTAATCAACTTCTCATCTGCCGGGTCGTCCGGCAGCCCTTCTATCCCGTGTAACAGGGCATCAAGAAACGGCGCGCACATCGCGGCATCTGTTGGGGTCAGCCTGCGCGCATCGGCTTGCCCGCCATCCAGCACCTGACCCATGGTTTGCTGCTGAACCAGGGCCCCGACAAAGGGCCCGTCCAGAACAGCGGCAGCGCGCCGGCCCATCGGCCCATCCAGCAAGACCAGTAATCCATTGTCCAGGAATGCAGTGTCCAGTTCCTCACCAACAACGTCCTTGATCCGCAGGCTGATCGACGCGATCGCCAGACCAAACAGCCCATCCGCCACCTTACCAACGGTCAGGCGCAGCGCCTTTGGCAGGGACATTTCCCGCGCCTGATGTTCGGCACGGCCCGTCGCAACCTTGCGGTGCAGTGCCGATCCGGACTTTGTCGGCTTCTCCGACATGGTTGTTTGGTTGTCTTGACCCATCGCCTCTTCCGCATCCTGCGGTTACACGCCACAGGCTTACCGGATCATCGGTTACCAACTCCTTTATGTCGCTGGCAAAACCTCAGATTTCCGATCCGCAGCGCGGGCAATCGCCGATACAGGCAAAGTGACACGAAAGGCGGTCCCGTTCTGGGTCGGCAAATATGTGATATTGCCACCAAGCCGCGCCATGATCTCCTGACAGATGGCAAGGCCAAGCCCCGCGCCCTCGCCCTCCGATCCGGTCAAACGGACAAACTTTTCAAAGACAACCGCCTGCGCTTGCGCCGAAATCCCGTGACCATTGTCAATGAAATCTATTTCAAGGTATTGCCCGGTCTGCCCAATCCGTATCTGCAACGCCGGGTCATCCGCCCGACAGTATTTACGGGCGTTTGTGATGAGATTGATAAAGACCTGCACAAGCCGATCCACATCCGTGCGCAACCAGATCTCGTCTGCCTCCTCTGCCCGGCTCACGGCCAGCGGGGCCTCCACTCCGGTCAGGGATGTGGTGATCGCCCGGTCCAGCACCTGGCCAAGGTTCTCCTCGCCCAGATGCAGGCTGACCTGACCGTTTTCCAATACCGACAGGTCGATCAGATCATCCAGCAACCGCGTCAGTCGCAGGGTTTCGGAATGGATGATCGACGCATAGCGGGTCTTGTCTTCTTCGGACAAAACCGCCGCATCCCGCAGGATTTCCGAAAACGACCGGATCGAGGTCATCGGGGTGCGCAATTCATGGCTGATCTGGCTGAGAAAGCTGTCCTTTTGAACCGAAAGCTGGGTCAGCTTGTCGTTCGCCGTGCGGAGTTGTTCGGCTGTTTCGGACAGCTCACGGGATTTGGTTTCCAACTGACTGGAGTACTCCAACATCTGTGCGGATTCGTCAGCAACCGCCAGCAAATCCTGAACGGAAACGGAAGTGCCGCCAACAATCTGGCTCACCATTGCATGTGCCGTCGCCGCCCCGACGGACGCGGCAAGCTCCCGTTCAAGCGCCTGTACAAACGATGGGGTCGGTTCCGGCAAGCCGCCGGATCGACCCTGCTGGTCAGCGCCCTTGCGGAAGAACGTCTGTGCTTCGGCGGCCCCCAAAATCCGTTGCGCCATAATCATCAGGTCTTCGCTGCCCGCAACCGATGCCGTCCAGCTGCGCGCCGGCCCGTCATGTTCAAGGACATTAACATATTGCGCGCCCTGCAACCGCTCGATCGGGTCGGGAAAGCTGAAGATCGACACCGCAACAAAACTCAGCGTATTGAGCGACAGGCTCCACACCACCGCATGAACGGTCGGGTCAAGTCCTTCGATGCCGAAAAGAGCCTGAGGCCGGAGCAGACCCAGGCCCAGCAACCCCTGTTCAAAAGCGGCACCCGACAAGGCGCCGTCAACGCCGAAGCTTGGCAAAAGCATGGTAAACACCCAGATGGCGAACCCCATCCCCAACCCGCAAAGCGCACCAGACCGGGTTGCCCCGCGCCAGAACAACCCACCAAGAAGGGCAGGCAGGAATTGCGCAACGCCGCCAAAGGAAATGGTACCAATCGCCGCCAGCGCGCTGCTGCCGCCCGAGGCGCGGTAATAAAAAAAGCCGAGCGCAGTAATCAACAGGATCGACAGCCGCCGCGCCCGAATGATGACCTTGCGCACATCACCAGACTGCGTGGCCCCCCCATGTCTTGAGGCCAGCCAGACGGGCATCACGATATGATTGCTGACCATGGTGCTCAGCGCCAGCGTAGCCACGATCACCATCGAGGTGGCCGACGAAAAACCGCCCAGAAACGACAGCATGGCCAGACCGTTGTACCCTTGGCTGAGCGGAATGCTCAGTACAAACAAATCCGGATTCGACCCATCCGGCATCAGATCCAACCCGACAACCGCAATCGGCACGACAAAAAGGCTCATCATCAAAAGGTATAGCGGGAAGGCCCAGGACGCGATTTGCAGATGCCGCTCATCGTCGTTCTCAACGACCATGACCTGAAACATGCGCGGCAGACACAAAAAGGCCGCCGCCGACAAAAGCGTCAGGGCGCTCCACCTGCTCGCACTGACCTCCCAGGCGCCCAGAGCCGATGCGTCAACCCGCGAAAGCGTTTCCGAGATCCCGCCGCCAAGGCCCCAGACCACGAATACTCCAACCGCAAGCAGGGCCACCAGTTTGACTACCGCCTCCACTGCGACCGCAATGACAACACCGTGGTGTCGTTCATTGACGTTCAGGTTGCGTGTCCCGAACAGCACCGTAAAAAGCGCCAGACCAACCGCAACCAGAAAGGCGGCCTGGGTTGCATCGAAGCTGTCTACCCCGTCCGCAGCGCCGACAAACTCCGTGGTTGCAAAGATCGAAATCGACAGAACCACGGATTGCAACTGGAGCGCGATGTAGGGGGTCACACCAATGACTGCCATCAAGGTGACGACAATCGCAAGGACATTGGATTTGCCGTATCGCGAGGAAATCAGGTCGGCAATCGAGGTCACACGCTGGCTGCGCCCGATGCGCACCAATCGGCGCAACACCCACCACCACCCGATCATCACAAGCGACGGACCGAGGTAGATTGTCAGATACTCAAGCCCTGACCGCGCAGCATATCCCACAGCACCGTAAAACGTCCAGGCGGTACAATAGATCGACAGCGACAGCGTATAGACCAGCGGCGAGCGCAACAGCCAACCGCCCTGTCCGCGCAGTGCCGCGCGTTCGGCCAGAAAGGCCACAAGAAAAAGGCCAACCACATAGGCCAGGCAAACCAGTATCAACTGATCAAGACCAACCATCAGTCACCTGCGTCATCAGAAGTCTGCGCCATTGTCTCGCTGGCAATGAACCGGGTTTTGGCCCACAGCACCAAAACCACACCGATCAAAACGAACCAGACACCAAACAGGTAGGTCAGTGCCGAACTGATCGACACGCTGCCACCCGGCTCATCGGGATGCGACCACAACAAAGGCACCATCCACAGCCCCAGCCCCAGTATCGGCACCAGACGCACCGCATCCATGAGGCGTCGCATCCTGTACCCTTTGCGTTCAAGGAACATTTGCTGCTTCGGCATCCCGATCCCTCTGGGTCAAAAAAGTACCGGATCAGGAGGCATGGGGACAGGCCGGTTGAAAACGGCCGCCCGGTCTCGCTGACCCTGACGTCACTACATCATAGCGGCCTTGCCCTGCATCGTAGCGCCGGGCGGCCACCAAAGGTCAAGTCGCGGTCAATTCCCGTACCGCGTCCAGCATTTCAGCGTTTGAGAACGGCTTGGTCATGAATTTGCTCACGCCCGCTTTCTCCGCCATCTCTCGGTCCCGCGCCTGTCCCCGCGCTGTCAGCATCAGGACAGGCAAGGAGGCGCAGTTTGGATCCTCGCGCAGATCATGCAGGATCTCAAAGCCGCTCTTGCCCGGTAACATAACGTCCAGCATCACCAGATCAGGTTCCGCTTTACGAATGATCTCATAGGCGCTTGCCCCATTTGCGATGGTCTCGACCCGCCAGCCTTCATTGGACAACAAAAAACGGATCGCCTCTGCAATGTTCAGCTCATCCTCCACCAGCACAACATGTTTACCCATGTGCGTCTTGTTCCTCCCAATTGTCGGCGCGACTGCCTTCTGTCCGAGACACTATGCGCCGATGTGCAGGATGCACCGGAAAGACGGGGCTGTCAAAAGCCGATCACCCCACCCCCACCAACGTCGTTCAGGATTGAGGGTTCACGACGGGCACTGCAATTGTTCTGCGGGCAGACCCGACAGGTCGATCCTACCGCCCGGCTGGATGCGGCACCTGCCGGAACCGGGATCAACAACATCAGAACCTGGGCCAGCGGCGTGGCGTTATAGGCAGCATTCACCGCTGTCCCGGATGTAGCGTAGGCAACAAATTGCGCCTGCGCGCGGCCCAGTTGATTGACGGTTTCGCGCAACAGCGCACCGGGGCTGCCTTGGGCCGCGAAAAGCGGCCACAGCGGACAACAGGCCCCATGCCTCGGCACCGTAAAACCCTCCACTGACTTGCGGAAAACCACCGTTCCCGACCGATCACATACAACCAGACCGGCGCCCAATTCCGGCACCGCAGCCAGACGCCGCAAAACCAGCGCAACCGGCGCATTCAACGTCCGCGACAACAACAGCGGGTCGGGCGGCGCCCCCGCAATCTCCGCCCTCAGTCGGGCAAGGCTCAGTCGCTCGGCATCCTGCGCCATTTGGCGCAATGCCCCTGCGGCAATGTATCGCGCTGCCGCTGACAGGGCCGGATCAGCCCTATCCAGGAGCCGGTGGATCTCCGGATCCGCTGCCACCTGGTTTTCGAGCGTCTCAAAACTGTATCCATTGCGGCCAAGGAACGCCTCGGCTTCTTCCTGCGGCGATCCTGCGGCCTCCTGCTTGTCCGTACCCGCGTCAAAATAGGCCACCAATGCTTCAGCGCTGTCTGACAACCGCTTGCTGTCTTCGTTGATATTGGCGTGGAACCTGTCCCGCCATTCCGGTTGCAATGTTTCGGTTTCCGCCAGAATTGCCGCCGTCGACCGCACCGCGGCAGCCGTGGAAAGCAATTCGTGCATGGATGCCGCCAGATGCGGATCATGGCTAAGCCGGTCGGTCAGCGCCTCGACCGTTTGTTCCAGGGCCAGAACCCGCTTGCGGGTGCTCGACAAGACATCCGCCCAACCGGGAAAGCGGCCGGCAAATTCATCCGCGCGGCCCAATTCCGCCCCGGTCAGCCCGGATTGATCCGCCGCATCGCGCAGCGTGGCGATCAAGGCCGCCTCTGCTCCTTCGGTCAGGGTTTGCGGCTCAACACCCAGCGCACCCGCGATGTCGAGCAGCAATTTGCCGCCGATTCTGCGGCGGTTATGCTCGATCAGGTTGAGATAGCTGGCCGAGATTCCGATGTCGCGGGCCAAATCGGCCTGCTTCAATCCCGCCATCACCCGCCGTTCCCGGATGCGGCTGCCTGTCAGGGCTTCACGTGCCATGACGGTCTGCGCCCCAGGCATCGGCAATATCGCGCAAATTCAATGGGTTTCTGCAATGCAACATCATGTAATTTACAAGACCTCCCTAATATCTGCGAAGATATTTACAGAAATACTCAGCAGATCAAGGGGCTTATTGATTGGTTTTCACATTCAACGACATATTGTTTTTGCACCTTTGTGCCGCACGCATCCCCTTCAGAGGGTTCGTGCTTTCACCAAATGGGAGGAATCCATGTCATTTTCGAAACTGACACGCCGTGGTCTGATCAAAACAGGCGCTGTCGCCAGCGCCGGTCTTGCATTGCCGACCTACCTGCGTGCTGATAGCCATTCTGGCTTTACCAACGCCCCAACAGGCTCAACCGTAACACTGGGCTTCAACGTACCGCAGACCGGGCCTTACGCCGAAGAAGGTCTCGACGAGCTGCGCGCACAGGAATTGGCCGTACAACACCTGAATGGTGAAGGCGACGGCGGGATGTTGAACACATTCAGCTCCAAGGCGCTGAAGGGTAACGGCATCCTTGGCAAGAAAGTCCAGTTCGTCACAGGCGATACACAGACCAAATCCGACGCGGCCCGCGCATCTGCCAAGGCGATGATCGAAAAAGACGGCGCTGTCATGATCAACGGTGGCTCGTCCTCCGGTGTGGCTGTTGCTGTTCAGGGTCTGTGCCAGGAAGCAGGCGTGATCTTCATGGCCGGTCTGACGCACTCCAACGACACGACAGGCAAAGACAAGAAAGCCAACGGTTTCCGTCACTTCTTCAACGGTTACATGTCAGCGGCTGCTTTGGCACCCGTGCTGAAGAACGCCTACGGTTCCGACCGCAAGGCATACCACCTGACAGCGGACTACACCTGGGGCTGGACACAGCAGGAATCGATTGCTGCGGCAACCGAAGCCATGGGCTGGGAAACCGTCAACAACGTGCTGACGCCGCTTGCGTCCACTGACTTCTCTTCCTACATCGCGCCTGTTCTGAACTCCGGTGCCGACGTTCTGGTTCTGAACCACTACGGCGGGAACATGGTGAACTCTTTGACAAACGCGGTCCAGTTCGACCTGCTGAACAAGGAAGTGAACGGCAAGAAGTTCGAGATCGTTGTGCCGCTCTACTCCGAGTTGATGGCCGCTGGTGCGGGCAAGAACGTTGAAGGTGTTATCGGCTCCATGAACTGGAACTGGCAGCTGCAAGACGAAGGCTCCAAGGCATTTGTGAAATCCTTCGGTGAAAAGTACGGCCGTCCACCATCCAACTCCGCGCACACATGCTATGTTCAGACGCTGCTGTATGCAGATGCTGTTGAGCGTGCCGGCACATTCAACCCATGTGGTGTTGTCGAAGCTCTGGAAGACTTCGAATTCGACGGTTTGGGCAACGGTCCGGTTCTGTACCGTGGCGATGACCACCAGTGCTTCAAGGACGTGTTGGTTATGAAGGGTAAAGAGAACCCATCAAACGAATATGACACGCTGGAAATCGTAGAAGTAACGCCACGCGCACAGGTCGAGTACGCACCCGACCACCCAATGTTCGCCGGTGGCGATCTGGGCAAATGCAACCCCGGCGCATAATCTACTAAAAATCACCGCAAGGCGGGAGACCTCCCGCCCTGCACAACGCCTTGCTGTCAGCCCACGCTGTCGGCAAGCTGACGTTTTGTATTGGTGGGGACCATGGACGCAATCCTTCTTCAAATTCTCAACGGCCTCGACAAGGGATCCGCATATGCGTTGATCGCCCTTGGTTTGACGCTCATCTTTGGCACACTTGGCGTTGTGAACTTCGCCCACGGTGCGCTGTTCATGATCGGTGCGTTCTGTTCTGTCACGGTGCAGCGCATCCTGACCCTGAGCACCACCACAATAGACGAGACGCAGAAAGACTTTCTCGGTAATCCGCTGAAAGTGCAGACGCCATATGTCGAAAACTGGTTCGGGCCGGAAATCGGGGCGAGCATCATAAGTTGGTCGGTGCCGATTGCCATTCTGTTTGCCATACCGGTCATGCTTATCATTGGCTTTGCCATGGAACGCGGGCTAATCAAGCATTTCTACAAGCGCCCACATGCGGATCAGATCCTTGTGACCTTTGGCCTGGCCATTGTTCTGCAAGAGGTCATCAAATATTTCTACGGTGCCAACCCGATCCCCACCCCAGCCCCTGACGCCTTCCGTGGCAGCCTCGATTTCGGGGCGATGCTGGGCCTGGATGTGTCGCTCGCCTATCCTTACTGGCGTCTGGTCTACTTCGGTTTCTCCGCCCTTATCATCGGGGCCGTCTTTGCCTTCTTGCAGTTCACAACCTTCGGGATGGTGGTCCGCGCAGGCATGGCCGACCGCGAAACCGTTGGCCTTCTGGGCATCGACATCGACCGCCGCTTTACCATCATGTTCGGTATCGCCGCTGCGGTTGCGGGATTGGCAGGTGTCATGTACGCCCCGATCAACTCGCCCAACTATCATATGGGCATGGACTTTCTGGTCCTGAGCTTTGTTGTGGTTGTTGTCGGCGGCATGGGGTCCTTGCCCGGCGCGGTGCTGGCGGGTTTCCTGCTTGGTATCCTCGAAAGCTTTGCATCCATGAACGAGATCAAGGCGTTCTTCCCCGGTATCGACCAGATCATCATCTACCTTGTGGCAATCATCATCTTGCTGACCCGGCCGCGTGGCCTCATGGGCCGCAAGGGCGTGATGGAGGAATAAGACATGCTTGGACTTAACAAACGCGACGCGACCCTGTTGATCGTAGTTGCCTCCCTTGCGATTTTCGCACCTTTCATTCTCAACCCCTTCCCCGAAGGCTCCGCCATGGCGCAGTTCAACGCGGGATACCCTGATCTGATGCAGCGGTTCGTGATCTTTGGCGTCTTTGCCATCGGCTTCAACCTGCTGTTTGGTCTGACCGGCTACCTGTCCTTTGGGCATGCCGCTTTCCTCGGCATTGGCTCCTACTCGGCGGTGTGGATGTTCAAGCTGCTGGGCTACAACATCATTCCCGGCATGATCCTTTCAGTGATTGTCTCGGCGTTGTTCGCGCTGTTGATCGGCTACATCTCCCTGCGTCGCTCGGGCATCTACTTTTCCATTCTGACGCTTGCCTTTGCGCAGATGCTTTTTGCCATCGCCTACTCGGACCTGATCGGTCGCTTTGTCGGCACGTCGATCACCAATGGTGAAACCGGCCTGCAGGTCTACAACTCCGATCCGCAGTTCTTCCACTCTGTGGACAAACCCAACATCCCACACCTGTTTGGTCAGGAAATGCAGTCGACCTATACGCTGGATGCAGGCGCCTGGAGCTTTGACTTCAACTTCGGCTACTACTTCAGTGCCCTTGTCCTGATCGGCATGTTCTACCTTGCCATCCGCATCTTCCGCTCCCCCTTCGGGCTGATGCTGCGTGCGGTGAAATCGAACCAGCAACGGATGAACTATACCGGCTTGAACACCAAACCCTATACTTTGGCCGCGTTTGTGATCTCGGGCATGTATGCTGGCCTTGCCGGTGGTCTGATGGCATCCATGGACCCGCTGGCCGGTGCCGAGCGGATGCAGTGGACCGCCTCCGGCGAGGTCGTTCTGATGACCATCCTTGGCGGTGCAGGGACTTTGATCGGACCGGTACTCGGTGCTGGCTTCATCAAGTACTTCGAGAACATCTTTGCCAAGATCAACGACAACGTTCTGCACAGCTGGTTCTCTTTCATGCCAGATGGGCTTGAGGACTTCATGGTGGCAATCGTGCACCCCTTTGTGGGCAAAGGCTGGCACCTGACACTTGGCTTGCTGTTCATGCTGGTTGTGATCTTCCTGCCCGGTGGCCTTGTTGAAGGTGGTCAGCGGATTGGCAAGATGCTGAGCCGCAAGAACGCGGACGACAAATCACCCGATGCCAACAAAACACCCGCAGAATAAGGAAAGACATCATGGCTATTCTTGAAGTAAAAAATGTGGGCAAGCGGTTTGGTGGCCTTCAGGCGCTGGGTGACGTGAACCTGAACGTGGAAGAAAACACCGTCCATGCGATTATCGGGCCAAATGGCGCGGGCAAGTCGACCTTGTTGAACTGTCTGGTCGGCAAATTGATCCCTGATACCGGATCGGTGATGTTTGACGGTCAATCTGTGCTGGGGCGCAAACCCTACGAGATCAACCAGATGGGCATCAGCCGGGTGTTCCAGACCCCTGAAATTTTTGGGGATCTGTCGGTCATGGAAAACATGGTCATCCCCTGTTTCGCCAAGCGCGACGGCGCCTTCCGCATGCATGCGCTGGAGAGCTTTTCGAATGAAAAGGACATCATCGACAAGGCAGAACATATGCTGGAAGAGATGAACCTGATCGACAAGCGCGAGATGCAATCCTCTTCCATGTCGCGCGGTGACAAGCGGCGGCTGGAAATTGCCATGTGTCTGGCGCAAGACCCACGCCTGTTATTGCTGGATGAACCCACCGCTGGCATGGCGCGGGCCGATACCAACAACACCATCGACCTGCTCAAACAGATCAAGGAAGAGCGCGACATCACCATCGCCATCATTGAACACGACATGCATGTGGTGTTTTCGCTTGCCGAACGTATCACCGTGCTGGCCCAGGGTACCCCGCTTGTCGAAGACACGCCGGACAACATCAAGGGCCATCCGAAGGTACGCGAAGCCTATCTGGGCGAATCCCAAGACGCCGCTTGATGCCACGAACGCGCCCCGGACCTGATCCGGGGCCTCCCCCAACGCCACGAGGTTCCGGATCAGGTCCGGAACGGGAGATACGACAATGAACACACAAACGCTTGAGAGAAACGCCAACCACGCGGCCACCGCACCCGCCTACCTCTCGGTCTGGGATCTTGAGGCCTACTACGGCGAAAGCTACATCGTCCAGGGCATCAGCTTCAACGTGCACGAAGGCGAAATTCTCGCACTGCTTGGCCGTAACGGCGCGGGCAAGACTTCGACCCTGCGGGCCATAGCTCGCCTTGCGGCGCCAGAGGCCCGCCATGGTGAAATCTGGCTCGATCACAAGCCGCTGCACAACATGTCATCACATGAAGCAAGCCAGGCTGGCCTCGGGCTTGTCCCCGAAGACCGGTGCATTATCCCCGGTCTCACGGTTGAGGAAAACCTGAAGCTGGCACAGATTGCCCCGCCGATCGGCTGGTCGTTGGACCGTCTTTACGATCTGTTTCCCCGCCTCGGCGAACGCAAGAGCCAGGAAGGCACGACGTTGTCGGGCGGCGAACAACAGATGCTTGCCATCGCGCGCGCCCTTGCCCGTGACATCAAGGTCTTGTTGTTGGATGAACCCTACGAGGGGCTTGCCCCGGTGATCGTGGATGAAATCGAAAAGACCCTTGGCATCATCAAGGATCAGGGCATCACCACCATTCTGGTCGAACAGAACGCCGTACGCGCCCTTAAACTGGCGGATCGTGCCGTCATTCTGGACACCGGCGGCATTGTCTTTGACGGCACAGCCCAAGAGGTTCTCGACAACGAACAGCTGCGGGCCGAATACCTCGCAATCTAGGCGGGACAATCGGTACCCAAGAAAAGCGCGGTAGCCTCCCCTGCCGCGCTTTTTTGTGCCCGGTCACTGGCCGTGCGCACCGGACTTTTCAAAAGTCCGTCTCGAAAATTTTGAAATTTTCGCCCTGCCTGCGGGGATTCGCGCACCCTGACACCTGGTGCCTTGCGGCCCGCGTTGCCTTTTCGGCCCGCAAACAGGCCAAGGAAAACACATCCTCCAGCCGACATCCCACCGATCCGGGTGCCGACCTGACCTGTAAGCCTCTCGCCCGCCGTGAAACTGGCGGCTTTCCATGCAGTCGCCCATGACATATAAGCGCGAAAACAGGTGCGCCTGATTGCAATGCAGCGCCGGACACATGCTTGAGGAACCTATGACCAAAAACACCCATGACGCTGACGTCGCCTTCATCAAGGCCTTGGCCGAATTGTTGAATGCAAATGATCTTACGGAACTTCAGGTCAAGCGTGATTACGCAGAAGATGACAGCCTGAACGTCAAGGTCAGCCGCCATCCCCCTCAGCAGGTTATGGCACCGCAGGCCGTGCAGGTACCGCAACTTGCCAACGCGGCAACCGCAGCCCCGGCTGCTGTGCCTGCTCCCGCAGCAACGGAGAATGCCGATCCGGCAAGCCACCCCGGTGCGGTGACCTCCCCGATGGTGGGCACGGTCTATATGCAGGGAGAGCCGGGCGCGCCTGCATTTATCGCCGTTGGTACCACTGTGTCCGAGGGCGATACGCTGCTGATTGTCGAAGCCATGAAAACAATGAACCACATCCCTGCGCCGCGCGCCGGCACCATCAAACGGATCATGGTTGGCGATGGCGATGCCGTCGAATTTGGCGCACCTTTGGTCATCATCGAATAAGGGGCGCGGGATGTTCAACAAGATCCTAATCGCCAACCGCGGTGAGATCGCATTGCGCGTGATCCGCGCGGCCCGCGAAATGGGCATTCAGTCCGTCGCCGTGCATTCCACCGCCGACAGCGATGCGATGCACGTGCGTATGGCCGACGAAAGCGTCTGCATCGGACCGCCATCGTCGACGCAGTCGTATCTATCAATTCCCGCCATCATTGCCGCCTGTGAAATCACCGGCGCAGAGGCGATTCACCCCGGTTACGGGTTTCTGTCGGAAAATGCACAATTTGTGCAGGTGGTCGAAGATCACGGGCTGACATTCATCGGCCCAACAGCCGAACACATCCGCATCATGGGCGACAAGATCAGCGCCAAGGACACCATGAAAAAGTTGGGCGTGCCGTGTGTCCCCGGCTCTGAAGGCGGCGTTGCCACCCTCGAAGAAGCCCGTAAACTGGGCGCGGAAATTGGCTACCCGGTCATCATCAAGGCAACAGCCGGGGGCGGCGGCAAGGGCATGAAAGTTGCCCTGAACGCCGATGAAATGGAAAGAGCCTTCCAGACTGCCCGCGCCGAGGGCAAGTCGAACTTTGGCAATGACGAAGTCTATATCGAGAAATACCTAACCACCCCGCGTCACATTGAAATACAGGTCTTTGGCGATGGCAAAGGCCGCGCCGTGCACCTGGGCGAGCGGGATTGTTCGCTGCAACGTCGGCACCAGAAAGTGTTTGAGGAGGCCCCCGGCCCGGCCATTTCGGCCAAGGAACGCGCCCGTATTGGCAAGACCTGCGCCGACGCGATGGCCGACATCAACTACATCGGTGCGGGGACAATCGAATTCCTCTATGAAAACGGCGAATTCTATTTCATCGAAATGAACACCCGCCTTCAGGTCGAACATCCCGTCACCGAAGCGATTTTTGATGTTGATCTGGTGCGCGAACAAATCCGTGTGGCCAGCGGAATGCCCTTGTCCTTTCAGCAGGATGATCTGCACATCAACGGCCATGCCATCGAAGTCCGCATCAACGCTGAAAAACTCCCGGATTTCCGCCCCTGCCCCGGCCGGATCACACAGTATCACGCGCCCGGTGGTCTGGGAGTGCGGATGGACAGCGCCCTTTATGACGGCTATTCCATTCCGCCCTATTACGACAGCCTGATCGGCAAGCTGATCGTACACGGGCGCGACCGCCCCGAGGCATTGGCGCGGCTGGGCCGGGCGCTTGGGGAATTGATCGTGGACGGCGTCGACACCACGGTGCCGCTCTTTCACGCGCTGCTTCAGGACGAAGCGGTGCAAACCGGCAATTACAACATTCACTGGCTGGAACATTGGCTGGAAACCCATCTGGGCTATGCCTGAGCCGCAATGCCCGAGCTGACGCCGGAATTGTTGCTGCATGGGTATTCCATCGGTATCTTCCCGATGGCCGAACATCGCGACGACCCAGAGATTTTCTGGGTCGACCCGCGCAGGCGCGGGGTGCTGCCGCTGGATGGTTTCCATCTGTCGCGCTCACTGGCCAAGGCGATGCGCAAGACCGCTTTTCAAGTCAGCATCAACACCCAGTTTGCACAGGTCGTGCGCGCCTGCGCTGACAGGTCGGAGACCTGGATCAATGACGAAATCGCTGATCTTTATAGCGCGCTGCACGCCAGGGGGCGCGCCCATTCCCTTGAAATCCGCGACGGTTCCGACCTGGTCGGAGGGGTATACGGCGTCACCCTTGGCCGCGCTTTCTTTGGCGAGAGCATGTTTTCGCGGCAGACCAATGCGTCAAAAATGGCTTTGGCCGCGCTGGTCGACCGCTTGCGGTGCGCGGGCTTTGTTCTTTTTGATACGCAGTTTCTGACCGACCATCTGGCCTCGCTGGGCGCGATCGAAATTCCCCGCGGCACCTATCATCAAAGGCTGGAAGCCGCGCTCAAGGGTCATGCAGATTTCACCGCACCCCCGGTTGTCTCACTTCATGACGTGGTACAGCGAATTACCCAAACATCATAGCGCTGATGTTCCATCGCGGACAGCGCCGGGGACGACGCGATCATCCACCCCGAAAACACAGTTCCCGCCCGCCCGGTTTCCGACACTTCCAGGGCGGCATAGGCGTTGCCCGACGGATTTCCAGCCGGAAAGCGGCATTCGATCAATACGATCTGCAAGGGCCCGACCGATGCCGATCCACCGCTCGGGATCTCAAGATCGACGGTGTCGCCAGATGTCTTGTCCAGCACCCGCAGCACCCCGCCGGGCGCATTGGATACGTCCTGCGCTGCCAATGGAAATGCTAAAAGACACAGGACAAACAGATACTTAAACATGAAGAAACGCAAAACCGAGCCGCGCCGTCACTCCGGCGTCCATGCCTCATAATCGGCGCGGTCCGCCGGCACATCCTTGCGCAGCGATCCCGCCGGCGCATAGGCAAGCGCCGTGCCGGTCAGGTTCTCAATATGCGGCTTTTCCCAGGTCTTGTGCACCAGCGGTTTGTCACTGGGCGGCTCGTCCCAGGTGCGGTGCAGCCACCCATGCCAATCCGGGCTGACCCGGCTGGCTTCCATATCGCCGTTGTAAATCACCCAGCGTTTGGAATCGTCACGGTTGTGGTAATAGGTATTGCCCTGGTCATCTGACCCGACCTGAATGCCTTTGCGCCACGTAAACAACTGCGTGTTAAGGGTCTGCCCATCCCACCATGTCAGGGCTCTAAAGATCGTGTTCAGAATACCCATTTCCTGCTCCGCTTTGCTTCAGGTGGGTTATGCACCAAAGGGCAACCTGCGTCCAGCAGAGTGTTGCAGCAAAGACTCTTCCAACCGCCCCGACTTTCGACATTCCGGCCATTTGGCTTGGCGCAGGAGAGCTTCACCCGTAATGTTCCGAAAACGGAGACATCAGGCATGTCGAGCACAGTAAAAAAGCCAAGCCACGTCGCACAATGCTTCGGCGTCAAGGTTCCGCCCATTCCGATGCTGAACGACGAACGGCTTGGGCGCATCAACGCTGAGCGCTATGAACATCAGGAAATCACCGGCGCGCTCCAGGTCATCCGACCCGGCGACAACGTGCTGGAGCTTGGGGCAGGCATTGGCCTTGTCGGGGCGGTAACGGCCAAAAACGCAAAACCGGCCAAGGTGCTGTCCTTCGAGGCCAATCCCGACCTCATTCCCCACATCAATGCGCTGTACAAACTCAACCGTCTGGGCAGCAAGATCGAGGTGCGCAATCAAGTATTGCTCAGCACCCCCGACGCCCCCCGCGAAGTCACATTTCACCTGCGCAATTCGTTTCTTGGCTCATCTCTGATTGACACAACTCGCCGCCCGACCCGCCAGATCTCTGTCCCGACCGCCTCCTATGCACAGATCCATCAGGAGTTTTCACCCGATGTGCTGGTGATGGACATCGAAGGGGGGGAGTTGGAGTTTCTGCGCCATGCCACGCTTGACGGGGTGCGCGCCATTGTTGTGGAATTCCACCCCGAGGCCTATGGCCGAGAGGGCATGCGCGAATGCAAGACGATCCTGGAACGCGCCGGCTTTGCCAAGGTGCCGGGGCTGTGTTCGCGTACGGTCTGGACCGTCACCCATGAACCTGCCCTCGCGCCACCAATGCCGGACATCGGGTGGTCGCGCGGCACTGAATCGCTGGATAACGCACAGGTCTACCCCCCAAGCGAACAGGATTTTGTCCAGAATGCCGGCGTCCTGCGCCGCGACGGCAGCTATTGCTCTGCCGGGGCGCTCTGGCGCAATGGACGCCCCCTGACCATCCGCCCCACCGCATCTGATACACCGCTGCCAAAACGCAAGGGCACCTGGCTCTGGGGTGGCGTGCTGTGGATGCATTTTGGTCATTTCCTCGTCGAAAGCACATCCCGGCTCTGGGCTCTGGACCACCTCAAAGAAGAGATAGACGGCGTTCTGTTCGTGCCAAAGCGTCCCCGGAACGGATCGGAAGTTGCTGAATTCCAACATGAATTCGGTAGACTTCTGAATCTCGGCGTGCCCATCGCCTGCGCGGGCAGTCCCGAGGAAGTGGAACGTCTGATTGTGCCGGGTCAAGGGTTTGGGCTGGGCAACATGATCGTCGGCACCGAAGAATACAAGGCCACGATCGCCAACAGATTTGCCAATGACATCGCCCCCCAAGGCAGCGAAAAGCTCTACATCAGCCGCAGCAAACTGCCCGCTGGGCGGGGCAATCTGATTGGCGAGCCGGAATTGGAAACCTATCTGAGCAAGCAAGGCTATACGATCTACCACCCCGAAAAACACGATGTCCGCCACCAGATCGCAACCTACAAGGCCGCGCAAAAGGTCATCGCCGCCGAAGGCTCTGCCCTGCATATGCTGGCCCTCGTCGCGCAGCCCGACGCAGAGGTTGCCATTGTTGTGCGACGCCCCTCCGGTGCGACCCGCAACCTTCAATTGCACCTGACCTCCTTTACCGGCAAGGAACCTCACCTTATCACGCAGTTGACCCGATCCTGGAAACCGCTGGGCAAGGCCAAGCCGCGCCTGTGGATGGGGGAACTGGACATGCCCGCCCTGCGCACGTCCCTGATCGAGGCCGGGTTCATCCGCAAGAACGCCGCCCAATGGGCGCCGCTTGATCCGGCCGATGTGCAGGTTCGGCTGGGTGACAAGTTCGAGGAAGTGGCCTGACCTGCTTCAGCCCCCCGGCAACAGGGCAGTCACCTCTATCTCGATCCGGTACGCAGGGTCGATCAAACCACATTCAATCATCGTGGCGGCAGGCGGGTTATCGCCAAATGCTGCGCGCAACAGGGGCCAGCAGGGCTCAAATTCCGCCCGGTCCTGCAACATATAGGTGACCCGCACCACATCGGCAAAACCGGCTCTGACCTCTTGCAATGCCGCCCCGATGGTATCAAGGGCGGACTGACATTGCGCCACCACCCCCTCACCCTGCCCCACGGTACCGGCGACATGCACAAAACCGCCCGCCACCACCGCCCGGCAATAGCCAACCTTCTGTTCGAACGCGCCGCCGCTGTGAATTCTGATGACTGTCATTGACCTTGCCTCGCTGGGTTTGGTTAGACCCGCAGTTGTCAGCGGGTAAACGAAAATGGGCGCCCCAAAGGAACGCCCACATTCTTTCACCGACGCGTCCCGGAGCCGATCCGTGACCTCCCGGTCTTACCCGGCTGTCGCTGGCTCTTTTTCCGCTTCACCATGGATCATCAATGGTGCCGCATCCGATGTTACCGCCTCCTCGTTCACCACAACCTCGTTGACGGAATCCAGCCCCGGCAATTCAAACATCGTATCGAGCAGAATATCCTCCAGGATAGAGCGCAGGCCGCGTGCACCGGTCTTGCGTTGAATCGCGCGCTTGGCAATTGCGCTCAGCGCATCCTCGGTAAAGGTCAGTTCGGTATCTTCCAACTCGAACAACCGCTGGTATTGCTTGACCAGTGCGTTCTTGGGTTGGGTCAGAATTGTGACCAGCGCGTCCTCGTCCAGATCCTCCAGCGTTGCCAGAACCGGCAGACGCCCGACAAATTCAGGGATCAGCCCGAATTTCAACAGGTCTTCCGGCTCAAGCTCGGTAAAGATCTCGCCAACGCCGCGTTCATCATTGTCGCGCACATCCGCGCCGAACCCCATTGCCGACCCCTTGCCGCGGGCCGCGATGATCTTGTCCAGCCCGGCAAAGGCACCACCACAAATGAACAGGATGTTGGTTGTGTCCACCTGCAGGAATTCCTGTTGCGGATGCTTGCGCCCGCCCTGCGGCGGCAC
>CAXBKL010000042.1:0-27570 GCA_963976125.1 uncultured Sulfitobacter sp.
CGATAAAGTCGCTTGAGAAGAACTAAACAGTCTCCGGTAAAACCGGGGCGGTTCAGTCCTTCAAGAATGTCTTTGATGTAGACTGGAGGGCGCTGGCTGACAGGGAGGTTCTGATCTATTTCGTGTTTGGAATTAGGTTTGAGGATGCCTTTGGAAAGATCATAGACACGCCACTCGCGGCGGGACATATCGACGGCGCAGCAGATTTGGTCAAATCCAGATTGAACGGAGAGGACTGTAGTTCTAGCGCCAACTTGAGATTCATATGGGATGTGATCGAGGCCGAAACAACTTATAAATATTAGCACCAGTGCCTTAATCACCGCTCACACCCCGCTTGGTGCGTTTGATACATAAGGCCGGTTTTTCGGGAAAGATGAAGCAGGGTAGATCAGCGTCCGGGGGCATTTTCCCATCGCCAGGCACCCGGCGCCAGATCGTTCAGATGCCAGTCTCCGATCTGCATGCGGATCAGTCGGAGGGTTGGCAGGCCGACATGTGCGGTCATCCGGCGCACCTGGCGGTTGCGGCCTTCACGCAGGGTCACGCGCAGCCAGGCGTCGGGCACCGACTTGCGGAAACGGACCGGCGGGTCGCGCGGCCACAGGTTTTCGGGGGCCGGGATCAGAGAGATGTCCGCCGGTCGGGTCAGCCCGTCCTTGAGCGTCACGCCGGTGCGCAGAGCATCGAGCTGCGCCGCGGTGGGGTCACCTTCGACCTGAACCAGGTAGGTTTTGGGGCGCTTGTATTTCGGGTGTGCAATGCGGGCCTGTAGCGCACCGTTATCGGTGAGCACAAGCAGACCTTCACTGTCTTTGTCCAGCCGCCCAGCGGGGTAAAACCCGGGGACGTCGATAGAGGTGGAAAGTGTCGGGCGGGACGATCCCCCGGTGCCCTTGTCGGTAAATTGCGACAGGACACCGTAGGGTTTGTTGAACAGGATGACCCTTGTCATGGGGTCGCGGGCAGCAGGTTGGTGACGCCAACAGAGGCGGCCCGCGCAAGGTCCGTGTCCAGCGACATCGGGATGTATTCTCCGCGCCGCCACAATTGCGCCAGATCGTCGTAGTGCCGGGACAAGAAGTGCCCCGATTGCCCGGTGGACGTCACAAAGACTGACGAATTGGGGTCGGCGAAATCGTAGACGCCCCGGTATCCGGCCCCATGCACGTTTTGAAAGGGGTTCGGGTCACTGCCCTTGGTGCGGCCGCGCAGCAAGGTGTTGTCGCCGCCCGACGTGCTTTGCCGGATGTTCACGAAATAGCGCAACACCGGAACCGACCCCAGCACCGGGTGGTCCTGGGTCGCTTGATGCGCGTCCCCCCAGCGCAGCGATTCCAGTTGCGGCCCCCAGGTTTCGTTGATCCAGATCAGCGCATCATCCAGCGCAAGGCGCGCCATCTCGGAGCAGGTTTCCACCGGCGCCGACTGCAGCACGTCACACCAGGCACCTGCCCCATCCACATCGCGGAACACCCGTTCGATGAACAGAGGCTCTACATGGGTGAATTCATCAGCCAGCGGGCCCAGTTCGTCCTGGATAAGCCGCGCCTGCAAGCGGCGCAGCCAGGCGGCATAGATCAGCGGTTCGGGCAGGTGTTCATTCATTTCACCCGACCATCCCGCCAGAAGTGTCAGCGCCCGCTGGCGCTGGCGTTCCGGGGTACCATCGGGGGCGGCCTCTCCTGTGAACCAAAGCTCGGCACCGATCAGGGGCAGCAGGGAGCGGGCGGTAAAGCTCACGGTGTCCAGTTGCGCCTCGATGAAGCTGTCGCGGGTATGGACCTGCCGGTTCTGCATCAACCGCTGCCAGCGCTGGACGCGCTGGGTGTCGCCCCACAGGTAGGAGACGTGGTTGGGAAAGGGACGGTCTACGGTTTTGTTGTTGGTATTGCCCAGGATGCCGCCCCTTGGCGCAATAAAAGCAGGGTTTGCCGTGTAGGGCATCACCCCCTGCCAGCGGTTTTCGGCGATCCAGCCGGGGGTTGGCAGACGCCCCTGGCTCTGGTGGCCCGCGTCACGGCGCGGAATGGCCCCGATGGTCTTCATCGCGATCTGCTGGCGGTCGACAAGCGTCAGGTTCTGCGCCGGTGCAATATGGTCCCGCGTGGCGGTCAGTGCTTCGGCAATCGTACCGGCTTCCATCAGGTTCAGCGCAGCGGCAAGCGAGGTGTCACGGCCGGACAGAACCGTCCAGTTCACCGTTGCCACATGGCCCGCAGGAGTGATGCTGGCAAGATTGTAGTGGCTGCCCGGCAGGACCGGGCCATTGTCGGTCCAGCGCAGGGTCAAGGTGACGGGATCGGCGTCCTTGACCGTGATGATGGAGGCACGGGTACGGAATTCCTTGAACCCGTCAGGGGTGCGATATTGCCGTGGATTGTCGGGGTTGATCTGCTCGATGTAGACATCCTGATCGTCAACATAGGCCGAGGTCAGCCCCCAGCCCAGCCGGTCGCTCCGGCCGGTCAGGACAGCCGGCATGCCGGGGACGGTGCCGCCGATCACCCCGCCCGATCGCAGCTCCAGCCGCGCCAGATACCATACCGATGGCGCAGTGAACCCCAGGTGCGGGTCATTTGCGAGAAGCGTCCCCCCCGATGCAGAGCGGGAGGGTGCAGCGGCCCAGGCATTGGAGGCACCGGCCAGTTCGGTGGGTTTGAACGGGGACAGGGGGGTCGGGTCCAACGGGACATTGGCCGAGAAGCGCGGCAGGCCGGGGAAAAGGGTTGCGTATTCAGGCAGCGCCGCGATGCCGGTACCCGGTGCATCGGGCAAAATATCGCGCAGGCGGTCGGGGTTGGTCAGCGCCAGAGAGGTGCGGGCGCGTTTGACTTCCGCGTCCAGGTGGCCGGACAATTGCAGACCCAGCAATTTGGCTATCGCGACGGAATCGGCAGGCCGCCACGGCGCCACCGGGGCATTGAAAAGCAGCATCTCAGGGGCTCCGCGCCCGAGCGATTCGGAATTAATCTGATCCAGCCGCGCATTCACGCCAGCGGCATAGGCCTCCAGGGCAGAGCGGGTCTTGGGGGCGAGCGTTTCGACCGATTGCACGGATAAAGCGTAAAGATCAAACCGGCGCAGGAGTGTGTCGGTATTCAGGGTGGCGGCGCCAAAAATCTCGCTGAGCCGTCCCTGGGCCGTGCGGCGCAGGGTGATCATTTGCCACAACCGATCCTGGGCATGGGCATAGCCAAGGCCAAAGTACACATCCTTGTCTGCGTTGCCAAAGATATGCGGCACATTGGCGTTGTCGCGCACGATTTCCACTGGCGCGCTCACTCCACGCACGGCCACATCATCGGTGTAATCGGGCAGGGAGCGCGATGCCAGCCAGTAGACCAGGGCAATCGCCAGTACACTCAGAATGACCAGAAAGGCGGCAAACCGGACAAGCCAGCGAAAGATGAGGGCCATAGAACGCTCCGTTTGTCAGCGCATTTGACGGTCGCGCATGAGGTGGTAGGTAAGGCGGGCATAGCGCAACTGAATGACAAGGAAAAGCCAATGGCAAAGCTCGCGTTTCTGGGACTTGGAGTAATGGGGGGGCCGATGGCCGGGCATCTGCAGCAGGCAGGCCACGAGGTGACGGTATTCAACCGTTCTGCGGCCAAGGCCGAGGCCTGGGTCAAACGCCACGGGGGCGCGGCGGCCAAAACCCCGCGCGCGGCGGCTGAGGGGGCGGAGTTTGTAATGGCCTGCGTTGGCAATGACGATGATCTGCGCTCGGTTTGTCTGGGTGATGCGGGTGCCTTTGCGGGGATGTCGGCAGGGGCGGTCTTTGTCGATCACACGACGGTGTCGGCGGCGGTGACCCTGGAGTTGTACAAGGCGGCGGACGCGGCTCAGATCAGCTTTGTCGATGCGCCGATTTCGGGGGGGCAGGCAGGGGCCGAGAATGCGCAGCTTTCCATCATGTGCGGTGGCGACGAGGGGGCCTATGCAAGGGCGCTGCCGGTGATGGAGACCTATGCCAAGATCTGTCGACGGATCGGTGAGAGTGGCGCGGGGCAAATGACCAAGATGTGCAATCAGATAGCGATAGCAGGGTTGGTTCAGGGGCTGTCAGAGGCGATCCATTTTGCCGAAAAGGCGGGGCTTGATGGCCGCGCGGTTGTCGAGGTTATCAGCCAGGGCGCTGCGGGATCATGGCAGATGGCCAACCGTCACGAGACAATGCTGGACGATGAGTTCGAGCACGGATTTGCGGTGGATTGGATGCGCAAGGATCTGGGGATCTGTCTGTCGACGGCGGACCAGATAGAGGCCAGCCTGCCGGTGACGGCGCTGGTCGATCAGTTCTACAAGGATGTTCAGAAGCTGGGCGGAGGGCGATGGGATACATCGAGCCTGATCCAGCGGTTGCGCGCGATGGGATGATTGTCGCACAGCCTTGTGCGCGCGACTGTTTGGGGGCTTTGCCCCCAAACGCCATGACATTCTTGACCAGGCTGGATCGACAGACTGACGTGTTACGGGATGATGCGTGAATACTTTGTGCCTTCCAGGGTGGCACCAACGCGCAGGCCCGCGCGGCCAAAGACCGCAGCAAGCACGGGGCTCAGCACGGTTGTGGTGTCAGCCGCCACGCTGTCGCCCCGGTCCGAGATCACATATTCAAGATCAGCCCCGGCCGCCCAGCCCGGCGAGCGCCGGAATTCAGAAAGCGCAGGTTCGGTCATGAAGAACAGCACATGGGCATATTGCTGCGCGCCAATTTGCAGACCGCCGGAGCCTTTGACGACGGAATAATAATCAACTGTGGTGTCATTCACCAAAAGCGCACCCCGCCCATAAGCGCCGCCCAGACCAAAACCGGCCTCGGTCACAAGCGGCATTATCAGCATGCCGTTGGCCTTGTCGGCCAGTTGGCGGGTGTTGGGATAGCTGCGGTACATTTCGTCCAGTGTCGCACTGACCCGCGCGTCGATGAGTTGCGGGCCGCGCCCGCCGATGCCGTTGCCGCATGCGGCCGTCAGGGAGGTGGCGGCGAGTGCGCCAAAGGTAAAGCCACGCCGCGAAAGGGTTGGGTTGTTCATCTGATTTGCCTGTAACTGTTGCCTGATGCCGGTTTGCCCGACTATGACGCGCATCATAGGCGGGTTTTTGCCCCGTGTCATGGGGTTTGCGCAGGTGCGCGGAAAGGTGCTGTTTCAGGCCGCCCCGGTGGCGGTCCCGTGGCGTGCCTCAGGCCAGACCCGCAACAGGCGGCGCGAGAGCCAGCACGGTGCGCCGGGTTGTCAACATGCGGTGCGCCTCGTCCGTCAGGCCAAGTTTCATCAGGACGTTGGCATAGGTCAGTTCCAGAAGATCGCGCTGCGCGCGGCTGCCTCCCAGACGTTCGGTGGTGCCCATCACAATGACAAGTTCGTCAAGCGCCGCAGACCAGTTTTCACGCGCAATCGCACCCCAGGCGCGGGCGATGGGCCGCACAAGGTCGCCTGCGAACCCCTTCGCGGTGTCTGCGATATAGGCAAGGCGGTCGCCCTGACCGGCCATCGCATGGCTGAGCGCGGCATGTATGTCGGCAAAGCTCTGGCCGGTCTCAGGAAAGAATTTCGCGGCATAGTCGCTCAGGTTTCGCCAACGGTCCGGGTCCACCGGCACCCCGGCCAGATCAGCGCGATACAGGATCGCGGCGGTATCGGTCAGGACATTGAGGGGCAGCCCCTTGGCGACGCCCGGTGTTACACCTGCGTCAATGGCCTCCCACATCGCCTCATGATCGCCATCATGCAGCGCCCACAGGGCGGCATGCCAACTCAGGTGCCCATGCAGGATGGCGCGGTTGTCATAGCCCTTCAGCCAATCGTTGAGATACCGGCGGCCCGGACCGATCTCGCCTGCCTCATATTGCGCATGGGACTTGAAATGGGCGGCATTGGCATTGCGCGGGTTCAGCGCCAGCGAACGCTCCATCAGCGCCATCGACGCCGAAATCTGCCCGGTTTCACACAATGACAGCGCCTGCATCGACATCATCCACCAATCGTCTCCATAATGCGGCAGCAGCATCGAGGTATAGGCCAGCAACTCGGCCTCGCGCCCCACCTGACCGGAGAATCCGATCACGCCAAAGACGCTGGCACACATTTGCGCCACAAGCGCATCACGCGGGTAGTCGCGCACATGGGCGATAACGGCATTGCGGGTTTCCTGGGGTTTGCCACCAAGCAGGAGGGCAATGGCATTGATATGCTGGCGCTCGCGCCGGTTCGCGGTTTCGGCGAGGGTCCGGGCCTCGGCGATGGCCGCCTTGGCCATCGGCATCCGTGCCGCCATCATTGCCGCGCGGGCCAATGCCGCATGACCCAGGGCAAAGCCGGGATCGGCATCTACGGCGGCCTGAAACGCCTCTACGGCTCCGTATTCAGCCCCCAGAAAAAGATGCACCCCGCGGTCATAGTTTTCTTGTGCGACAGGGGATACTGTAGAAATGACGTTGCCGTAGTTGTCTCTTCTGGTCATACGATGTCCTGTAATCCTGGCCACTAATTTACTGACAACACCCGAACCGCAGGGTACGGGGTTGTTATGGAGGCCGAACCTTAGCACAGTTTCGCCGAAACGCGATCACCCGTTCAAAAGCCGCGCCGCCGCCGGGGCAAAATACGTCAACACCCCGTCACAGCCAGCCCTTTTGAAGGCCATGAGGCTTTCCATCATCACGCGTTCCTCGTCGATCCAGCCGTTTTGCGCCGCGGCCCTTATCATCGCAAATTCGCCGGACACCTGATAGGCAAAGGTTGGCGCGCCAAAGGTGTCTTTCACGCGGCGACAGATGTCGAGATAGGGCAGGCCGGGTTTGACCATGACCATATCGGCCCCTTCGGACAAATCACGCGCAACCAGACGCAGCGCCTCGTCCGAATTGGCCGGATCCATCTGATAGGTCTTCTTGTCGCCGGTCAACGCGCCGGATGCCCCCACAGCATCGCGAAACGGCCCATAAAAGGCCGAGGCATATTTTGCGGCATAACTGAGGATCATCACGTCGGAGTGATCCGCCTTCTCAAGCGCCGAACGGATCGCGCCGACGCGGCCGTCCATCATGTCCGAGGGTCCAATGATGTCCACGCCGGCCTCTGCCTGAGACAGCGCCATTTTCACCAACGCCTCGACCGTGCGGTCGTTGACGATGATCCCATCCTCGACAAAGCCGTCGTGGCCGTTGATGTTGTAGGTATCAAGGGCGACGTCGCTCATCACTGCCATCTGCGGGAACCTGTCCTTGATTGCGGCGATGGCGCGGTTTGCCGGGTTGTCCGGATTCCACGCACCTGCACAATCCTCGGTACGGTCCTCAATCCCGGTATAGGGAAAAATGCACATCGCACCGATGCCAAGCGCGTCCGCCTCGGCGGCGGCCTCGACCACCTTGTCCACTGAGCGGCGCATGACGCCGGGCATGGATGGCACGGGTTCTTCTATTCCAACGCCCGCGCGCACAAATACCGGCCAGATCAGGTCGCCGGTTTCCAGCGCGTTTTCGCGCACAAGTGCGCGGACGGCAGGGCTTTGGCGGGTGCGGCGCAGGCGGGTTGCGGGATAAGGGGCGTGGATGGGCTGCATGCAAAAATACCTCAATTCAGCTACCCCAAGGGGTGCCATGAAAAAACTGATCTCTCAAGGGTAGGAATTGCCTGCAACCTTGGGTATGGCTTGCCCACTACGCCACAAAGAGGCCTGCTTTGGATTGGTATCAAACCCTATTTGAACTTATCGACATGCGCTCGTTCTCGAACCTCTGGTTCTGGATCGTGCTTGCGGTTGTCTGGTCGTCGGCCAGCCATTGGGTGTTGGGAGTGCCATTTGACCTCGTGCTGCGCGCGCGCAGGCAGGGGGGTCAGGCCGAGACCGATCTCGAAGACCTGGTGCGGATCAATGTGAACAGATTGCTCTATATCGGTCAGGTGTCCGGCCTGTGGGTTCTGGGCTTTGTGTGCTTTTTCCTGACGATGCTGGTGCTGTTGGGGTTTGTTTATGCATTTGAGTTCGCGCAGGCCGTTTTCCTTTTGGCGTTCCCGTTGTCGATTGTGGGCGCATTGAGCCTGTCGACGGCCAAGCTGATCCGAGCCGAGGATGCCCACGGGGACCGGCTGCAAAAGCGGCTGACTCGGCACCGCATCTATACCCAGATCGTGGGCATGATCTCGATCTTTGTCACGGCCCTTTGGGGTATGTACCAGAATGTCGCCCTTGGTCCGCTTGGCGGATAGTTTCTAGTCGTAAAGGCCAATTGAATCCCATGGCTGAACACCGCAATCTGACGCTCTCCGGTGTGCCCGAAGGCTATGACGCCCGCGCGATCCTGGACGAAGTCGCCAAACAGGGCGGGCCGGTGTGCCATGTGGCGCGCGATGACAAGCG
Source organism: uncultured Sulfitobacter sp. (assembly GCA_963976125.1). Taxonomy (GTDB): domain Bacteria; phylum Pseudomonadota; class Alphaproteobacteria; order Rhodobacterales; family Rhodobacteraceae; genus Sulfitobacter. The sequence goes on from CAXBKL010000042.1 coordinate 8,374, forward strand.
CATGGCGGCATTGCGCGAGGCGCTTGCATTCTTTGCCCCCGACATACCGGTGCTTGATTTCCCCGGTTGGGATTGCCTGCCGTATGACCGGGTTTCGCCCAACGCCGACATTTGTGCGCAGCGCATGGCAACACTTGCGGCACTGGTGCATGGGATGCCGCCGCAATATGTGTTGCTGACCACGCTGAACGCAGCAACCCAACGGGTGCCGGCACGTGCCGTTTTGCAGGGCGCGGCCTGGCAGGCGCAGGTCGGCAGCCGCATTGACGAGGCAGGATTGCGTGCGTTTCTGGTGCGGATGGGATTTGTGCAAAGCCCAACGGTGGTTGAGCCGGGCGATTATGCGGTGCGCGGCGGAATCATCGACATCTACCCGCCCGGCGATCTGGGGCCGGTTCGGCTGGACCTGTTTGGCGATACGCTGGACGGTGCGCGCCGGTTTGACCCCGCCACCCAACGGACCACGGAAAAACTCGATGTGGTGGAGCTTGCCCCGGTCAGCGAGGTCATTCTTGACGAGGCGGCAATCACCCGGTTTCGTCAGAATTACCGCATCGAATTTGGCGCGGCGGGTACGGATGATCCGCTGTATGAGGCAATCAGTGCAGGGCGCAAGCATCAGGGAGCGGAGCATTGGCTGGCGCTGTTCCATGAACAGATGGAGACCCTCTTCGACTATCTGCCGGACGTCACCATCACCCTGGACGATCACCTGACCCCGGCGCGGCTGGCCCGCTGGGACAGCATTGCCGATCAATATGAAACCCGGCGGATTGCAATGACCGCTCGCCATCGCATGGACACAGTCTATAAGCCCGCGCCGCCCGAGGGGCTTTACCTGGATGATGAGGCCTGGGCACTTGCCACCCTGGACCGCAGGGTGATCCAGTTTCATGCGCTGCCACAGCCGACAGGACCGGGTGTACTGGACGCCGGTGCGCGCATCGGGCGGAATTTCTCACCTGAGAGACAGCAGGAATCCATAAGTCTTTTCGGGGCATTGGCTTCTCATATTAATGCAAAGCTTGAACAAGGTCCGGTTCTGGTCGCCAGCTATTCCGAAGGCGCGCGGGAACGTCTGACCGGGTTGATCGAAGATGAGGGTCTGGCGGATGTCATCCCGATCCCCAATGCCAAACGCATCGGAAAACGCGGCCTGCATCTGGCGGTCTGGGGGCTGGAACATGGGTTCGAGGCGCCCGGCCTTACGGTAATATCGGAGCAGGATGTTCTTGGTGACCGTCTGATCCGGGCGCCCAAGCGGAAGCGCCGTGCCGAAAACTTCCTGACCGAAACCCAAAGCCTGTCACCCGGCGATCTGGTGGTGCATGTCGATCATGGTATCGGGCGGTATCTGGGAATGGAGGTCATTGCGGCAGCGGGGGCGGCGCATGAGTGCCTGTTGCTGGAATATGCCGAGAATTCAAAACTTTATCTGCCGGTGGAAAACATCGAATTGTTGTCGCGCTACGGCCACGAAGAGGGTCTGCTGGACAAATTGGGTGGTGGGGCCTGGCAATCCAAGAAGGCCAGGCTCAAAGAGCGCATCCGCGAGATGGCGGACAAGCTCATTCGCATCGCCGCAGAACGCGCCCTGCGCAAGGCACCGGTGCTGGAACCGCCGCCGGGCATGTGGGACGCGTTTTCAGCGCGCTTTCCCTATGTCGAGACCGACGATCAGCTGCGCGCCATTTCGGATGTGATAGACGACATCACATCGGGCAACCCGATGGACCGTTTGATCTGTGGCGACGTGGGTTTTGGCAAGACCGAGGTGGCAATGCGCGCGGCCTTTGTCGCGGCGATGTCGGGGGTGCAGGTAGCGGTGATTGCGCCCACGACCCTCCTGGCGCGCCAGCACTACAAGAGCTTTGCCGAGCGGTTCCGCGGGTTCCCGGTAGAGGTCCGCCAGTTGAGCCGCTTTGTATCGGCCAAGGATGCTGCCCTGACCCGCGACGGCATGGCGCGCGGCACTGTCGATATTGTCATCGGCACACATGCGTTGCTGGCCAAGAACATCCGCTTCAAGAACCTCGGTCTTCTGGTCATCGACGAAGAACAGCATTTTGGGGTCAGCCACAAGGAACGGCTCAAGGCGCTGCGCACGGATATTCATGTGTTGACCCTGACGGCAACGCCGATCCCGCGCACGCTGCAATTGTCGCTGACCGGGGTGCGCGATTTGTCGATCATCGGCACGCCGCCGGTCGACCGTCTGGCCATCCGCACCTACGTGAGCGAATTCGACGCGGTGACCCTGCGCGAGGCGCTGTTGCGCGAACATTATCGGGGCGGGCAGTCCTTTTATGTCGTGCCCCGCATCAGTGATCTGCCGGAGATAGAGAATTTCCTTAAGGATCAACTGCCTGAGCTGACCTATGTGGTTGCGCACGGCCAAATGGCAGCGGGCGAGCTGGATGATCGGATGAACGCCTTTTACGATGGCAAGTATGACATCCTTCTTGCCACGACGATTGTTGAATCCGGGCTGGATATTCCGACGGCGAACACGATGATTATTCACCGCGCCGATATGTTCGGATTGGCCCAGCTGTATCAGATCAGAGGCCGTGTGGGCCGGTCCAAGACACGGGCATATGCGTATCTGACGACAAAACCCCGTGCGCGGCTAACGGTTACGGCAGAAAAACGTCTGCGGGTGCTGGGCAGTCTGGATACGCTGGGTGCGGGCTTTACCCTTGCGTCCCAAGACCTGGACATTCGTGGGGCAGGGAACCTTCTGGGCGAAGAGCAATCCGGCCAGATGCGCGATGTGGGTTTCGAGCTTTATCAATCCATGCTGGAAGAGGCGATTGCCAAGATCAAAGCCGGAGAGATGGAAGGGCTTTCGCAGGCGGATGAGCAATGGGCACCGCAGATCAACCTCGGCGTGCCGGTGCTGATCCCCGAGGCCTTTGTCCCGGACCTTGACGTCCGTCTGGGGCTTTATCGCCGCTTGTCGGGCCTGTCGACCAAGGTGGAGTTGGAAGGATTCGCGGCGGAGCTGATCGACCGGTTCGGCAAACTGCCAAGAGAAGTTAACACGCTTCTGCTTGTCGTGCGCATCAAGGCCATGTGCAAACGGGCGGGCATTGCCAAACTGGACGGCGGTCCAAAAGGTGCCGTGATCCAGTTCCATAACGACAAATATGCCTCGCCCGAAGGGTTGGTTCAGTTCATTCAGGATCAGCGCGGGCTGGCCAAGGTCAAGGATAACAAGATCGTTGTGCGGCGGGACTGGAAAAAGGACAGCGACAAGATCAAGGGGGCCTTTGCAATTGCCCGTGATCTTGCCGAACATGTGGTTGCACTTGAGAAAAAGCGCAAGAAAACGAAGGCGGCGTGAGGGTTGGCCGGGATGAAAGCAGGTGTCGGCGCGCTTCTGCCGGGGCTTGGTGTCTGTGTGCCGCAAGAACCGGCACCTGCACCGCAGATTGTGGGCGAACCCTCCTCAGGGCAGCCGGTGTACCAATTCCGGGTCACCAGCTCGAACGCGCTGGGGCTTACTCGGGTCTCTGAAGGCCGGATTTTGGCGCGGGCGCAGGGCATCTGTCCGGGGGGCCATGTCGAATTGGCGCGGCGGACACAGGCGTCGCGGCGCATTTCTGGGGTGTTCTATTTCGATGTCGACGTCAGGATCGCCTGCCGCTGAATTACTCGGCGGCTTCGGCCTGTTGGGGGTCGTGCCGCATGGTCAGCATCAACAAGAACCCGACGATCGCCATGGCAAGGTTCCCGGCCAAAAGGGTTGCTATGCTGATCGGGAAGATCTGCGCGATTGCCGAGGCGATGACGGCAGCGGCAATTGAGGAAACCGCCCCGATGACGGAAGCCGCCATGCCTGCGATATGGCCCATCGGTTCCATCGCGATGGCGTTAAGATTGCCAAGTGTCAGGCCAGCCTGAAAAAAGATGCAGAATTGCCAGAATAGAAAAACGGTAAACCCGTACGCCGGGGAGATCATGGCGGGGCTGATGGCCAGAATGGTGCCCGTGATCGCGATCTGCATCGCCAGCGTGATGGTGACAAGGCGGCGCATGCCATATCTGACAACCAGCAGGGCATTCAAAACACTGGCGCTCCCTGCAATCAGGGCGATCAGACCAAACCAATAGGGGAAACTATCCGCCTTATCAAAGACGTTGTCATAGATGCTCTGGATCATCATCAGCGTGAGAAACAACATCGCCATCGCCAGGGTCTGCACGATAATGGCGATGCGGACGTTACGATGGCCAAAGACGTCCGTCATCGCGTCAAGCAAAAGCCGGACGCGCAGGGGGCGGCGGTTTTCCTCTGCGAGGGTTTCGGGCATGCGCAAAGCCATCCAGACAACGGTGATGGATGCGAACAATATGAACGCCAGAAAAATGCTGCGCCAGCCGGAGGCGAAGATGATGAATGCCCCCATCGCCGGGGCAAAGGCGGGAACAATGGTAAAGACCATCATCACAAATGACACGATCCGGGCCATTTCGCGGCCCGAATACAGATCCCGCACGATGGCGATGGCCACCACTCTGGGCCCGGCTGCGCCCAGACCCTGAGCGACACGGGCGATCAACATCACCTCAAGCGATGAACTCGCCCAGGCCACACCGGCAGAAACGATATAGAGCCCGGACCCGAAGAACAGTATCCTGCGTCGCCCAAAGGCATCGGACAGCGGTCCGGCAATGAAGGTGCCAACGCCCATACCCAGCACGAATGTGGTCAACAAAAGGGGCGCGCGATAGGCTTGGTCTGGCGAAAGCTCGTTGGCAATTTCCGGCAGTGCGGGCAGGATCGCATCAATCGAAAACGCGATTGTTGCAAACATCATGGCAATCAGCGCGATGAACTCGGCGCGACCCATTGGGAAGGGTGCTCTTGATTGGCCCACGTGCTACTCCTCGCGGCGTCGCTTGATCTTGTGACGCTCTATCGCGTCAGGCTTAACCTATGGTAGCAAATGTCTCAATCATGAATTGCAAAAAAACGTGCAGATCCTGTGAGGCGGCGGAAAGAGTGGTTCCGTTTCAGGCCGTTGTCTCAGACTCCGACGGCAAATTGCCCGTCCGGCATCCAACTGATCGCTGCTGCGCTGGCCGCGCGTCTTGGCAGATACAGCACCTGCGCAACATCACGAAGATGTTCAAGCTGCCCCTGCCATTCGGTGCCCATCGCAAGGGTCGAGACGTTGTAATTCACGATGTCCGTGCGTTTTTGCGCAGGGGCCGTTTCGGCTATGACACGGTCGACAAAGCGACAATGCACCAACATCGCCCGACGCGCTTCATAGGACATCTGGCAAGGAGTGCCGAGGGATCGGGCATGGTCGTCCGTGGCACATCCCACGATCAATTCGTCGCCCAGACCGCTGAGGTGTCTGAGAAAATGCACGTGGTCCTGATCGAACAGGTCAAACCGCCCATAGGTGAGGACTGCCTTGTAGCGTGGTAGAACAGGCAGGTTCATGGCCGGGCGTCGGGCCGAGTATAATCGCCCGCCCCGGTCTCATTGCGCCAGACGGCCTTGATCAACCGCTCTGCGCTGGAGGTGCCCTGCCACATGGCCACACGGGGCTGTTGGGCGTCGTGATTGAAAAATAGAAACGCAGAAGTAACTCTGCTGTCCGTTTGCACCGTTCCCGGTGTACCCTGATTATCCGCCATTTGCCCGCTCGGTCTGTTATGCCGGGGTCTTGTGCCCCGCGACAGGGAGAATCCTAGGCCAGCCCAAGGGGTTTGGCAAAACCAATGTCGGGACACAACATGATGTGTGGCCGATCTGCCATAGCAGATCAGGTGCTGCGGGTCAGTTCCGTGATGACCTGATGCCACAGCTCGGGCGGCTGCGCACCCGGCACCGCATGTTTGCCCGCCACGATGAACGTTGGCACCGAAGTCACGCCCATCTGGCGGCTATGGGCATCACGTTTACGAATGTCGTCGGCATCCACCTCCGACTTGAGCAATCGCGTCACAACGGCGGCGTCCATCTCGATCGTGTCGGCAAGATCGGCCAGAACCTCGTGATCGCCAATATCGCGCGCATCGACAAAATAGGCCTGAAAAAGAGCGGATACCGCTGTGGTCTGGCGGCCCTCGATCCCGGCCCAATGGATGAACCGATGGGCATCAAGCGTATTCGGTGTCCGCTCCATCGCCTCGAAATTGATCTTGAGCCCGGCTTTCTGCGCATGTTCAACAACCGGAGCATAGGCGCGAACGGCTCCTTCCTTGCCGCCAAACTTGCCTTCCAGATAGCTGCGCCTGTCCATGCCGCCGGCGGGCATGTCGGGGTTGAGCTGAAACGGGTGCCATTCGATCGCAAATGGATGGTCAGGAAGGGTCGCCAGAGCCTGATCAAGATGTGCCTTGCCGATATAGCACCAGGGGCAAATGGGATCGGACATGATGTCCAGCTTGATCGGATCGTTCATCGTGTTTCCTTGTAAATGGCGCGCAGGGCGCGTCGTTGCAATTTGCCGTTGGCCCCGGTCGGGAGGCTGGTCAGGTGCATGTAGAGCCGTGGTTGTTTGTAGCGGGCCAGTGACACAGAGGCAAAGCCATGCAACGCTGTGTCCTCCAGCGCCGCAGGGCCGGTATAAAAGGCGGCAATCACCCAGACATCGGGTTTGACTTCGACCTGCGTGACACCAACGGTCGTGATGCCCGGCATCCGGCTCAGGGCGGCTTCGACCTCAAGCGGTGACACCCGAAACCCCCCGGCGTTCATCATGTCATCAGCACGGCCCAGATAAGCGATTTGCCCATCCTGATCCCGCGCGCCCTGATCTCCTGTCATGAACCAGTCGCCGTGATACCTTTTTTTCGTCCCTTCGGGGTCGCCATAATAGCCCAGCATCAGACCTGGATCGCTCTTGTGAACCGCGATGGTGCCGACCGCGTCCACGGCCGTTTCGCCGGTCTCGCCCCGTATCGTGATGCGACGTCCGCCCTGTGGCTGGCCCAAGGTGCCGGCCCTTGCAGGATGGGCGGGGCAGCCCGAAATAAAGGTCGAGCATTCCGACATGCCGTAGGCTTCGTAAATCGGGGTGCCGGTTGCCGACGTCCATCGGTCCAGCACCGAGGCGGGCAGTTTCTCTCCGGCGCTCAGACCATGCCGCAGATCCGGCAGATCGAGTGGCCCGTCATCCGGCAACATCTGGCGGTAGACGCCGGGTGCGGCGGCAAAAATGCTCGCATGGTGCTGCCTGAGCAAGACGGGTAAATCCTGCGCGGACGTGCCGGGGGCCGGGATCAGCGCGGTTGCGCCGATGGTCCAGGGATCCATCAGCCCGGTGCCCAGCGTATAAGTCCAGTTGAACGCCCCGGCATGCAGCAGCCGATCCGTCGGGCGCAACCCGTACCAGCCGTCAAACATGAAACGCCGCGCCAGAATAGCCCGGTGGGCATGCATCACCGCCGAGGGTTTGCCGGAGGTGCCGGAGGTATAGATGATATATCCCAACCGGTCGGGGTCTGAACGGTGCCACGCAGCGGCGGGCAATTGCTGCATCGCCTGCAGAGCGTCGCGCCCGATGATGCGGTCCGAAGGCGGACAGGGCACATCGGGGTCTTGCAGGATCGCGGCGGGGCGCAGGGTGTCGATGATACCGGCGACCTCACCAGCCGTGAGCATCGCCGCTGTAGGCACCGGCACAAGACCCGCGGCGATGGCCCCCAGGTAGGCAATAGGGAACTGTGGCGTATTGCCCAACCGAAGCAGGACGAAATCACCCGGTCGCAATCCTTGCGCAAGCAGGCCCGTTGCGGTGCCGCGTACGGCGGATACCAATCGGGCAAAGCTCCAGTTGTCTGTACCCTTGGTCGGACAAAGCACCGACAGGGCCGTTTTTTCGGGATCAGCCAGTGCCGAGGTCAGCACATATTCAGCGAGGTTGAAGCTATCGGGTCTCATGTGACTTGCGCTAGCCCGTTGTACCTGTCGTTGCAAGCCGCCTTTGTCAAAGCTATAGGGGTGGCATGACCGATGATGTGCCCCTGAACCTGATCCGTATTGCCCGCGAGAGCGGCGACATAGAGACCGCTCCGCCGGTTGATCTGGGTGTGCGGGTGCGTGAGTTGCGCAAGGCCCGCAAGTGGACGCTTGAGCAGGCGGCAAAACAGGCCGGGCTTGCCCGCTCGACCCTGTCCAAGATCGAAAACGGCCAGATGTCGCCAACCTATGATGCCCTCAAGAAACTGGCGGTCGGTCTTGAAATCTCCGTGCCGCAACTTTTTACGCCACCGGCGGCGGAAAAGATCAATGGCCGCATGGCGCTGACCCGATCCGGCGAAGGCGCGGCCAAGGCCACCACCACCTATGAACACGAGCTGCTGGCCGATACCCTGCGCAAGAAACAGATGTTGCCCTACCGCGCCCGCGTGCGCGCCCGCAGCATGGACGAATTTGACGGCTGGGTCCGCCACGACGGCGAGGAGTTCCTCTATGTCCTGACCGGCGTGGTGATGCTTTTTACCGAGTTTTACGAGCCGGTGGAAATGCGCCGTGGTGACAGCGCCTATTACGATGCCACCATGGGCCATAACGTCATTTCAATCAGCGCCGACGATGCGACAATCCTTTGGGTCACATCCCTGGTCTAGGCACCGATCCTGCACGGCGGGGCTGTCCCATGCCCTGACATGTTCGCGCCATCTGTAACCAGTGCCGCTCTTGCAGGGCGCCAGACTAACCAAGCGGCATCTTTTACCAAGATCCGACCCTGCCCGTAGGGATCAAAAGAGGGATCGAAGAGGCCGATTTCCGGTGCAACGGACCTGCATGTTCATGGTGCACGACATCTGACCGAGGTTTCAGTTTCATGGCGGCGGTCAGTCTTCCTGCCACCACCAGACTTCGGGCATGAAATTTGGTCCATCACCATAGATTGGCAATTTGTCCGGGTATTTCATTCTGGCGTCATGGGCGATGCGCCCTTCGCTATATTGCCAGACCGGGATCACGTAGCGTCCGGCGGTCAGCACCCGGTCAAGGGCGCGGGTCGCAGCGGTGAATTCTTCGGCGGACCGGGCCGTCAGCATGGTGTCGATCATGGCATCAATCGCGGGGTTCTGCGCCCCCATGACATTGCGCGATCCCGGCTGATCTGCCGCCTCGGAACTCCAGTAATACCGTTGCTCGTTGCCGGGGCTGAGCGACAGGGAACGCCGGAAGGTGGTCATGTCAAAATCAAACGTATCCAGCCTGCGTACCGCCTGGGCGCTGTCGACGACCTCGACCCGCGCGTTGATCCCCAGACGGGTCAGCGCGCCGACGTAAAGGTCCGCGATTTTCTGCGATCCCTGGATGTCCTGGGCGCTGCCCTTGGAAATCAGGATGCTGAAGCTGAACGGCTTGCCCGCCGCGTCGCGCATCGTGCCATCCACCGCCGAATACCCCGCCGCCTCAAGCTGTTTCATCGCGGCGCGAATGCCACGTCTGTTGCGCGCCGATCCATCCGAAACGGGCAGGGCATAACCTTCAAGCGCCCCGACTGGCAGCCGATCACCAAAGGGTGCGAGGTAGTCGGCAACCCTGCCGGTTGCCGGTCCGTCCTGCATCGCCAGTTCAGAGTTGGAAAAATAGGAGGTTATCCGGGGCAGGGCACCGCCGGTAATTGTCTCGTTGATGTATTCGAAATTGAACGCCTGGATCAGTGCATCGCGCACCCGCCAGTCATCAAAAGGCGGACGCCGTGTGTTCATCACCAGCCCGGTCATGCCGGACGGTTTTGAATGGGGGAAGGTCGATTTGACAATCTCGCCGCGCGCAATGGCGGGGAAATCATATTGCGTTGCCCAGGTTTCCGCGTTGAATTCGCGGCCGGCCGAAATCTCACCGGCCTTGAAAGCCTCGAACAGGACATTGCCGTCGCCGTAGAAATCTATGCGTATCTCGTCGAAATTGTTGGTCCCTTTCCGAAAGGGCACCCCAGCCCCCCAATAATCGGGGTTGCGGGTCAGCGTGACTTGCCTGCCTGCATCGTAGCCGTTGATGACGTAGGGACCGCTGCCCAGCGGCACATCCTGGAGCGGGGCATTGGCGAAGTCCCTGCCTTCCCACTGCGCACGCGACAGGATCGGACGCATCCCGGCCAACAGGGCGAGTTCACGGTTTTCCGTGTTGAAGGTAAAGCGCACCGCGCGCGGGCCGGTCTGTTCGATCTTGTCAATCTGGTCATAAAGACCGTGATAGCGCGGGTGCCCTTCGGTCCCCAGCAGTTCATAGGAAAAGATCACATCCGCCACGGTCACAGGCGAGCCATCAGAGAATCGGGCCTCTGGTCGGAGGGTAAATTCAACCCATGCGCGAGAATCGGGGGTCTCGATTGTTTCGGCCAACAGCCCGTAAAGCGCAAAGGGTTCGTCCCAGGACCGCCCCATCAGGCTTTCATGGGTAAAGAACCTGAGCTGCCAGGGCACCGTGCCTTTGCGCACAAACGGGTTCAAACTGTCAAAGCCGCCGGTGTTGCCCAGCACGATCTTGCCGCCCTTGGGTGCATTGATGTTGACATAAGGCAGAGACACAAAATCCGGTGGTAAAGCAGGCTCACCGTACATAGATAGCCCGTGCATCGGTTCCGCCGCAGCGAATCCCCCAAGGGAAATCAATGAAGAAAGCGCTGCAAAGCGCCCCAATTTCAGGAAAAAATCCAACACCATTTTCGAAACAATCCCGCTCAGCCTTTATTTTATTGGCTTAACGATTAACCCCGGCCATTGGCCATAGCAAACTTTCTGCTTGGCGGAAGGCCGGGGATATTCTATAAAGAGTGCACTGCTCGATAGGTTTCTTGCCTGTATGAAACCTGCCTCAATAACTTAACGCCAGCTTCGTGCTGGCGTTTTTTTTGTGCAGTATGGCCCATGGCTGTCTGTGTGTTCACCTTCCGACAGGTGCGCCCGTCTCGGAACATCTCAAACGCAGATGATCCCACAAAGCGGCCAAGTCGACCATTTCAGGTAGCGTTCGGTGGGTCAGGCTCTTGCTGAAAATGCTTTGGGCGCGCTTTTGGGCGTTTTCATTGCCGGTCAGGCACTTCATTATGCACACGCAGCATGAACAAGGAGACGCCCTATGGCTTTCAGCATCGACCTTTCAGGAAAAACCGCCGTTATCACCGGTTCCAACTCTGGTATCGGGTTGGGAATTGCCGGGGAACTCGCCCGTGCAGGCGCGAATGTGGTGCTGAACTCCTTTTCGGACACGGCCGGGGATCACGCCATCGCAACACAGATCGCCGATGAGACCGGGGTCACGGCGCGCTACATTCAGGCAGATATGTCAAAAGGCGACCAGTGCCGCCGCCTGATCGAAGAGGCAGGTGTTTGTGACATTCTGGTAAACAATGCCGGCATTCAGCATGTTGCGCCGATCCCCGATTTCCCGGCCGACAAATGGGACGCGATCATCGCCATCAACATGTCATCGGCCTTTCACACCACCGCTGTTGCGTTGCCGATGATGCGCGCGGCGGGTTGGGGCAGGGTGATTAACATCGCTTCGGCCCATGGTCTGACAGCCTCCCCCTTCAAGGCGGCCTATATCGCAGCCAAGCACGGGGTTGTTGGACTGACAAAGACAACCGCGCTGGAAACCGCGCGCGAGGACATCACCTGTAATGCCATCTGTCCGGGCTATGTGCTGACCCCGATTGTGGAAAAGCAGATCCCCGACACGATGCGCGAATATGACATGACCCGCGACGAGGTGATCCAGAATGTGATGCTGACCCGTCAGCCCAGCAAGGAATTTGCCACGGTCGAGCAGGTGGGCGGCACCACGACCTTCCTGTGCTCGGATGCGGCGGCGCAGATCACCGGCACAACCATTTCCGTCGATGGCGGGTGGACAGCGCTTTGATCGAGCTATCTAAACGCATATGACCCGCAAAAAAATCAACCTCGCCCTGCAAGGCGGCGGCGCGCATGGGGCCTTTACCTGGGGCGTGCTGGAGCGGCTGTTGCAGGATGACGACATCGAGATTTGCGGGATTTCCGGCACATCGGCAGGGGCGTTGAATGGTGCGGCTCTCAAGGCGGGGATGGTTGCCGACGGACGGGACGGTGCGCGGGAAAACCTGGCCTGGCTCTGGCAGCAGATCACCGGGGTGCGGGATACGCGCATGCAGGACTGGATGGCCCCCTTTGGGGTCGCAGCCCTGAGCCGGGCCATCGAATATTCATGGCCGGTGGCGGTGTCCGACATGGTCTCGAATGTCAGCTCCCCCTATGCTCTGGGCCCGTTTTACCGCAATCCGCTTACCGACATCGTGAACCGGTTCAACTATGATCGGGTTTGCAACGCCACCGCGCCGCAGTTGTTCATCTGCGCCACACGGGTGCGAAACGGCAAGATCAGGGTGTTTTCACGAGATGAAATCGGCCCGGATGCAATCATGGCGTCGGCCTGCCTGCCTACGGTGTTCAAGGCGGTGGAGATGCACGACCCGGAGACCGGGCGCAAGGAAGCGTTTTGGGACGGTGGATACACCGGGAACCCGGCCCTTTTCCCGTTGTTCAGCAAGGACTTGCCAGACGATCTTGTCATTGTGAATATCAACCCGCTGGAACGGTACGATCTGCCGGTGACGCCCAAACAGATCCAGAACCGGATCAACGAAATCAGCTTCAACTCAAGCCTGCTGCGGGAATTGCGCGCCATCGAATTTGTCCAGCGGCTGCTGGACGAAGGTGCTGTTGGTGCCGACAGGATGACCGGGATGCGCGTGCATATGATTGCGGATGACGTGTTGATGGCCAAGCTGTCAGTGGCAACAAAGATGATCCCGAATGCCGCCGTTATCGGCACCCTCAGAGAGGCAGGCATGGAGGCAGCCGAGGTTTTCCTGACCCGCCACAAGGCAAAGATCGGCATCAAAAGCAGCGTCAATCTGCGCGAAATGTTCGGGTAACGGACCGCACTGGCGCACCCAGACCCAAGCCCGATTACGTGCGGGTGTCAGTCTCAATCTGGGCGATGGCGTCTTCTGCGGAATCGGCCGGATAGACAAGCCCGGCGGAAATCACCAGCTTCGCTGCGTCTTCGACGGACATATCCAGCTCGATCACGTCCCGTTTGGGAAAGAACAGCAGGAAACCAGAGGTCGGGTTTGGCGTGGTTGGCAAAAACACCGAGACCATATCACCCGAGGGATCGGCCTTGGCCGCAACTTCCCCTTTGGTGCTGGTTGAAATGAACCCCAACGCCCAGATGCCCTTGCGGGGGTATTCGATCAGGCAGGCGGTCTCGAAACTGCGCTCGGATTGGGCAAATATCGTTTCCGAAATCTGCTTGATGCCTGAATAGATGGTGCGCACGACCGGTGTACGCTCCACGAGGCTTTCTGCAAAATGGATCAGCGATCTGCCGATAATACCCTTGGCGATCCAGCCTACCACGATGGTGAACATCAAGAAGATCACAACGCCCAGACCACGCACGTTGATCTGCACCGAAGGGTCCAGTCCGAAGAAATCCTGCAACATCCGGTCGGGATGGTAGGCCTTTGGCACCAGCGGCAGGACAAACCCGTCGATCCACCCCACAACCGACCAGATCAGCCAGATGGTCAGGCCCACAGGCGCAATGACCACCAGCCCGGTCAGGAACGAGGACCGTAGGCCCGCGATCAGGCTGGTGCGGTTCTCTGGCGGAGGTTCGAGATCAAAAGGCGTGTTCATGCAAGGGGCATCCGATGTCGTATCGACACAAAGCTAGGTGTTTTGAGAGCGCGCCACAATGCCGTGACACGGATTTGACGGACTGGTGAGGCCGGGCAGATGCATTATCGGGCAGGAATTGTTGCCAAGGCACATGCGATCCTGGTCGCAAGCCGCGCATTGTTTCGTACAAGTGCAATATTGGCGGTCAGGGAGCGGCCCTCTGTCAGCTCAAAGATGCGCTGTAACAGGTAGGGCGTGACTGCCTTGCCAGTGATTCCATAGGCATTCGCATCTGCCTGCGCCTGCGCAATGATCGGGGCAAGCTGTGCCGCCGGAATCTCGGCGTTGGCGGGGATGGGATTGGCGATCAGCTGCCCACCGGGCAGGCCGATGGCTGCTCGGGCGCGATGCGCGGATGCAATGGCTGCGGGGGTATCCAGCCGAAGCGGCGCCAGCAACGGGGAACTTGCGCTCCAAAAGGCGGGAAAACTGTCCTGCCCATAGGCAATCACCGGAACCCCTTGGGTTTCCAGCACCTCAAGCGTTTTGGTCACATCCAGAATCGCCTTGGCCCCCGCAGCCACCACGCTCACGGGGGTTTGAGACAGCTCCATCAGATCGGCAGAGATGTCAAAAGTGTTTTCGGCCCCCTTGTGGACACCGCCTATGCCACCGGTTGCAAAAACCTCGATGCCCGCCAGATGGGCCGCGATCATGGTGGCGGCGACCGTGGTTGCGCCCGTGCCGCCCGTGGCAAGACAAACGGCCAGGTCCGCGCGGCTCAGCTTGGCCACGTCTTTGGCCTGGGCGAGGAGTTCCAGTTGATCGGTATCCAGCCCGATGTGTAACGCGCCGTTGAGGACCGCAATTGTGGCCGGGCAGGCGCCGCCTTTGCGAATGTCGCCCTCGACCTGTTGAGCAACTTCGAGATTCTGAGGGTAGGGCATGCCGTGGGTGATGATGGTGCTTTCCAACGCCACGATGGGTGTACCTGTTTCGCGGGCCTTGGCGACGTCGGCCGAATAGGTCAGGGCGATTGTCATATCTCGGTTTCTCCCGATACGTAGAGGGCTGCGGCGGCAAGCGCCTCTGTCAGCGCGGGTTCAGGCCCCATTCCGCGCCGCTCTGCGGCGATATGGGCGGCCATGAGCGTATCCCCGGCGCCTGTGATTCGGGTCACCACCACCGGCGGCGGGGTTTGTGTCAGGAGCCCCTGATCCGAGCCGACAGTGGCGGCCCGGGCACCATTGGTCACAACAACGCGGCTGGCACCGCGCTCAAGAAGGCTTTTTGCGGCCGCGTCCGAGGTGGCAAAGGATGTCTGACACAGCAGCCCCGCTTCTTCGAGGTTCACATAAAGCGTGCCCCGGCGTGCCAGAATGAACGGGCGCAAGCGCAAAGCCTTGCCGGGGGACGCCGGTGCAACACGCAAATCGGCACATGCAAAAACCGGGCTGATTGCGATCTGGTTCAGCACTTCAAGGGTCAGGTTCCCATCAAGGGCAATTGTGCCGGAATAGGGTGTCGGAAGCGTGCCATCTGTCAAAGGGCGCAGGATTTTGTCCCCCGCAGCTTCGAGCGAATGCGCGTCGGCAATTGCGGCGATCAAGCCGTTTGATCCTTCGACGGCCATATATTGATCGGTTGGCAAGTCGTCAGATCGGTAAATGTATTGCGAGCCCAGCCCGCGCGCCTTGCAGGCAAGGATCAACTCATCGCCTTCGGCATCCTGTCCCACCGCGCTCAACAGTTCAGGTTTGAGACCAAACCGCGCAAAAGCCATCCCGATGTTGAGCGCCACACCGCCGGGCAGGCGGGTGATCCGTCCGGGCATATCGGAGCCTTTGCGCATCGGGATCTCGGCGCGGCCAATCACATCCCAGAGCACCGAGCCGATGCATAATATGTCAGGTGCAGATGTCATGACCCGCATCTAGCCCCTGAGCGTTGCCCCGCGCAAGCGGCCTTATTGAGGTACCATGACGGCCAGCGCCGCCCACGAGGTTTCCCACCGACCCTTCAACATCATCAGTCGGCCCCTGACGCAGCTGACCCAGGTCTGATGTTTCGCCAGCATCCGTCGTTAACCGACCGTTTTTCGGCCACAGAAGGACAACGTATTGCCCCAGAAGGTCCGCCCCTTTTTCGAAATCAGCCTGTGGATTTCCGCCGCTTGCTGATTGATAAAACAGAGGCTCGATCCAGAGTTCATCGGCAACGGCAGGGTCCGTCACGAGACCCCCTGCGGCAGTCAGGATCATACGGGACAAAACATGACGCATTTTTCTGCTGGGACCGCTTTCAGGTTGGCTTGGCTGGCTTGTATCTCAAGCGTGCTGCTCTCCGGGTCAGGTCCGGTATCTGCACATGAGCTGCGACCTGCCATCGGCGATTTGAGGGTCGGAAATGGCGTGGCGGATCTGATCCTGCGGATCAACCTTGAGGCGTTCCATGCGAATATTGATCTGGACGACACACACAATGCACAGACCGCCGAAAGGCACGATGCACCGCCCCGCCTTGCGATGTGGCCCCCGCATGCCGATGATCTGGCCGACGCCGCGTCGGTTGATGACGGGGGCGGGCCGACCTGGGCCGGAGCGGTGGGTCTGCGCCAACAGGGGGATAATGCCCTTTTCACGGGCCGTCGCGGCGGGGGAGAGACCAGCCCCGGCAGCCGGAAAGGCGGGGGCAAGGGACAGTCCGGATGGCAGGTTTTTGGCAGCTACATCCCCGTTGGCTTTGACCACATCCTGCCGAAGGGCCTTGACCATATTCTGTTTGTCCTCGGTCTGTTTTTCCTGTCGACGCATCTGGGGCCGCTGTTGTGGCAGGTCTCTGCCTTTACGCTGGCGCATACCGTGACGCTGGCGCTCGGTGCCGTGGGGCTGGTCGCCATACCCAAAGAGATTGTCGAACCGCTGATTGCGGTCTCCATCGTCTATGTGGCGGTCGAGAACATCTTTTTTTCGGGGCTAAGCCGTTGGCGGCCCTTGATTGTGTTTGGGTTCGGGTTGCTGCATGGACTTGGATTTGCCGCGGTCCTTGCCGAATTCGGGTTGCCACAGGATCAGTTCTTTCCGGCGTTGATCGGCTTCAATCTGGGTGTTGAGCTGGGTCAATTGACCGTGATCTCCATGGCGGCGGTGGTGCTCTGGCTCGCGGTCAAGTCAGTCCAGAAAGCACCCCTGACGGCAGAGGAGACAGCTTTGCGCAGCTACGACGTGATGTTCCGGGCCGTGTCGGTCACGGGGTCGCTGCTGATTGCGGTTATCGGCATCTATTGGGTGATCGAGCGGGTGTTCCGTGTGACACCGTTCAGCTGAACGCCTTGATAAGGGCGCCAAGGGCTGCTGTGGGGTTTTCGTGTTGCCATATTTCGTCGCCAATGCCGAAAAAATCGGTGTGGGGTGCCAATTGGCGCATCATCGCTTCATCCAGCGCGCCCTCGGCCACTACGGGGACTTCGATCACTTCTGACCACCACTGAAACAAGTCCAGCTCAGCAAAAGAGCCATCCCCGAGCGCTGTGCCCTGGACCGGACCAAAGCAAACGTAATCCGCACCTGCTTCGCCTGCGGACATGCCACCGTGACGCGATGTTCCGCAATAGCTTCCGACAATCGCGTCCTCGCCCAATTCCTTGCGGGCATAGCGAACCGATTTGGCCGCGTCGCTCAGGTGCACACCATCCAGCCCCAGCCGCTCGACCATCAGAACATGATCGGAAATGACCAGGGCAACGTCACGGGCATGGGTGACTTCGCGCAGGGCATCGGCGGCGCGGGACAAACGGTCTTCGTCGCGTGTCGACAGGGCCAGCCGCACACAGGCCACATCATGGGCATCCAATGTCGCGGCCAGTTGGGCCGGAAAACTGCTGAGTTCAATCTCTGCCGGGGTGATCAGATAGATTTGTGGCTGTTCGGGGGTCTCGTCCATGTCCGGCGTCCTTTGTCGGTCCTTGCGATGTGCCTAACCGAAGGCGGGGGAAAAGAAAACTCTTTGCCTGCGTGTGCTGCACTTCTTGCAGCGGACCGGGGCCGCGCGTATGAGGCTCAGATGACCAACCCAGTGATAAAACCCGCCATCCCCGCGATGGTGCTTGTGCGCCCGCAGATGGGCGAAAACATTGGTGCCGCGGCGCGGGCGATGTGGAATTTCGGCCTCGACCACATGCGTATTGTCGCGCCCCGCGACGGATGGCCCAATCCGGCGGCCGTTGCGATGGCGTCGGGTGCCGGACGGCTGCTGGACGAGGCGCGCCTGTGTCGCGATCTGCCCGAGGCGCTTGCCGATTGCGATTTTGTCTTTGCGACCACGGCACGGGACCGCGACCTGACCAAACCGGTATTCAGCCCCGAAGCCGCAATGACCGAAGCGGCACGCCGGATCGCCGAAGGGCAGCGCGTTGCGGTCTTGTTCGGACCAGAGCGTGCCGGTTTGGAAAACGACGACATCGCGCGTGCCAATGCCATTGTCTCGGTGCCGGTGAACCCGTCGTTTGCCTCGCTGAACCTTGCGCAATGTGTGCTGTTGATGGGGTATGAATGGATGCGGCAGACATCGGACGTTCTGTTGCGGTCGACCGAGATGGCGGGGACCGATTGGGCATCCGGACAAGAAGTCGAGCATCTTGCCCAGCATTACGAAGACAGAATGCAGACCGCCGGGTTCTTTTTCCCCGATCACAAGGCCGCGTCGATGAAGATCAATCTGCGCAACATGTGGTCGCGCATGCCGTTGACCCGCGCGGATGTGCAGATGTTGCACGGTATGATGCGGCAAATGGTACGTTGGAAAGAACGCGGTTAAGGCTTAGCTAGGCTGCAAGGAAGTACGAGAGGCTGAGATGGCTGAAAAACGCAAGTTGTTTGAAGAAGTGGGGCCCGCCGATACCGCCCGCCCCGTGGCAGAGACCGGCGTGATTGACCGGGGGCGCAGCGCGGCGCGCGGCGCGATCCGGGTCTGGCTGATGCTGCTTTTTGCGCTGGTGTTCGTCATGATTGCGGTGGGCGGCTTGACGCGGCTGACCGATTCCGGTCTGTCGATTACGGAATGGCGGCCGCTGACGGGGGCGTTGCCACCGCTGAATGAGGCGGATTGGGCGTCCGAATTCGAGAAGTACCAGCAGATCGACGAATTCAAACTTCAGAACTCGTGGATGCAACTGTCTGATTTCAAGTCGATTTACTGGTGGGAATGGGGCCATCGGCAATTGGGCCGGGTGATCGGTCTGGTTTGGGCGCTGGGGTTTTTCTACTTCCTGCTGCGCCGTCAGATACCTGTGGGCTGGTCCCCCAGATTGCTGTGCCTGGGTGTCCTTGGCGGCGTGCAGGGGGCCATCGGCTGGTGGATGGTGGCCTCTGGTGTGGCCTCGGGCGAAGGGGTGCTGGATGTGGCCAGTTACCGATTGGCGACGCATCTGGGGCTGGCGTTTGTGATCCTTGGGTTCATCACCTGGTATGTGTTGTTGTTGGGCCGCACCGAAAGGGAATTGATGCAGGCACGGCGCACCAGGGAGGTCCGGCAATTCGGGCT
>CAXBKL010000043.1:0-27265 GCA_963976125.1 uncultured Sulfitobacter sp.
AAATGGATTTCGAGACAGTTGACGCAGAGGGCTTCGGGGCCAGCCTGCGGGGGCTTGGATTGAACCTTCTGGTGCGCGACGTGCCGCGACAGGTGGCATTCCTGACTGAACTGTTCGGGATGAAGGCATTTCAGCCCACGGTGGATTTTGCGATCATGACCTATGGGGATCAGGTGTTTCAGCTGCATTCGGACGGGACGTACCACGCCAATCCATTGCTTGGCCTCTTGCCGGAGAACCCGCCGCGTGGCGCGGGGCTCGAGATCAGGCTTTATGAGACGGACCCGGATGCGGTATGCGCGCGGGCCGGGACACTGGGGGGCACGATCCTACAGGCGGCGACGGACAAGCCGCATGGACTGCGCGAAGCCTATGTCTTGTGCGAAAACGGGTATGCCTGGGTCGTGAGCAGGCCCTTGTGAGTGTGGCGGTGGAGGCCCCGGCTCAGGGCCGGGGCGACGTTGGGGACCAACGCAGGCGGGGCGCGTGTAGTGGGTTCGGGATTGAGTTTATTTTGAAAGATGAAGAGGATCGGCAGGGGGTCGCCCTTTCTGGGTCAGACGATACCGGCAAAGCGGTCGGGAAGTTTGAAGAGGGTATCGGTCGCATCCAGATCGAAGTGGTAAAGGTCGTCGGTGCGGAAACGGTAGGTGTCTTCCATCTGGCTGCGCTGGGCAGAGAAATCCCAGTTCGTGTCGATGTCGCGGGTGCCGAATTCGGCAAATAGCTCTTTGTCGTCGCGGTCTTTGGCAAACCATTGACGGTTGGTGGTGGTGTCCTTGACATCCTTCACCCCCATGCTTTGCACCATCTTTTGGCGGCGGTCGAGGGTGTCCACATAGAGGTCGAAGTCGCAGAATTTCATGTGAAAGAGGTAGAGATGGTCTTCCGGGTTCACCTGATCCCATGAGCAATAATGACCGCCCCGTGACAGTTTGGTACGGCGGCTGATCAGGCAGGGTTTGCAATACCAGGGGTTCAGTTGCGCGTGTCGGCGCGGGCCCAGGATCGAGGTGTCGATGCTGTCTTTTTCGTGGTCTGGCAGGTGCAGTACCTCCAATCCGATGGCTGTGCGCACAGTGCGTTTTTTGGCGGTTTGCAGGAAGCTGCCGAGGTCATGGCCGCTGATCGGGTCGATGACCAGAAATTCATCGACGTCGCAGACGATGACATGGTCGTACCATTGCCGCAGCGCGCTTAGCAGGAAGTTCTGGGTGCGCCAGCGCAGCGGGTTGAAGTCCACCCGGCGGGCATCGGGGATGGAGAAGAAGTTTGCGCCATGCGCAATATCCCGGACCGAGTCCTGATTGCCGTGATTGATCACATAGAGCGCATCGCGGCCAAAGAAGCCGCCATAGTAATCGACCCATTTCTTGAGAAAGAAATCGTCGTCCCGCACCGTGGTGAGGATCGCAACCTTGTCCTGCATGTCGACTGCTCTGTTGTCGTTGTTTTTTTACATGATTAGGCAGTTCGCCCAATTTACGCAATTCAACGGTTGGGGATCATTGGATTATCCCGCAGCGGTGTTGCTTTGGCGTCAGGGTCTGAGAGAAAAACGGGCCCGACGGGTGGTGTCGTTTTTGGCATGGCTTTTGGCAGGCAATTTGGTCAGGCTGATTGAAACAGAGGAGAATTATCATGAGCGTCACGCACCTACGGCAGAACATGGATAATTGGCAGGAACGCGTCGATCTGGCGGCGGCGTTTCGCTGGACAGCGCGGCTGAACATGCATGAGGGGGTTGCGAACCACTTTTCGCTGGCAGTCAACGATGATGGCACACAGTTTCTCATGAACCCAAATCAGGCGCACTTTTCGCGAATCAAGGCCAGCGATCTGTTGGTCGTGGATGCCAATGATCCCGAAACGCTTGAGGGACCAAATGCGCCGGACCCAACCGCTTGGGGGCTGCATGGCGGCGTGCATCGGGCTTGCCCCCATGCGCGCTGTGTAATGCACGTGCATTCCATTTACGCCACGGTACTGGCCTGCCTGCAGGACAGCCGCCTGCCGCCGATAGATCAGAACTGTTGCACCTTCTTCAACCGGGTTGTGGTTGACGAGGACTATGGCGGGCTGGCGTTTGAGGATGAAGGCGCGCGCTGTGCATCGCTGTTAACCGATCCCAAGCAGAAGGTCATGGTCATGGGATCGCACGGGGTCATGGTGATCGGTGATACGGTCGCGGATACGTTCAACCGGCTGTATTATTTCGAGCGCGCGGCAGAGACCTATATCAAGGCGTTGCAGACCGGTCTGCCGCTGCGGCGGATTTCCGATGAGATCGCGGAAAAGACGGCGCAGGAGTTGGACGACTATCCCGATCAGGATGCGCGGCATCTGGAAGAACTGAAGGCGATACTGGACGACGAGGGATCGAATTATGCCCACTGAGGCCGACATCGGGGAAGAAAAGGCACGCTGGCACTTTCATCCCGGTGAGGCCGTGGAAAACAACCCGTTGTTTTCGTGGCCACCGAGGCCGCGCGCGGTGTTCCTGTGGTACCGCGCCTATTGGTTGGTGGTTTCCACAACGACATTGTCACTGTTTGTGGCGCTTATGGCGATCTGGCTCTGGGCACCGACGCTGGCTCAGACCCGGAACCTTGGTATAGGGTGGATTGTTGCGGTTTGGTTGGGTTTCCTGATCCCGCATGCGGCGCTGGCGGGGGGGCTGCATTTATGGCTGTACCGGGCCAAAGGGCAGGGAACGACGCGCAAATATGACAAACGCGGACAAATCAGCGATAACGGCACGTTTACATTTCGCTCGCAGGTGCTGGACAATATGTTCTGGTCGCTGGTGAGCGGCATCAGTTTCGCAACGCTCTATACCGTTGTGTGGTTCTGGGCTGCTGCGAACGGGATGGCCGCAACGGTGACATTTGCGCAGAACCCGATCTGGTATGTGGCGTGGTTCGCCATCATGCCAGCATGGGGCAGTTTTCATTTCTACTGGGTACACCGCGCACTGCACCTGCCTGCGCTCTACAAACATGCCCACGCCTTGCATCATCGCAACGTCAATGTCGGGCCGTGGTCCGGCATTTCCATGCATCCGATTGAACACATGATCTATTTCTCGTCGCTGCTGATCCATTTCGTGGTTCCGACCAGCCCGATGCACATCCTGTTTCATGTCTACACCTTCACATTGCACCCGATTTGTTCGCATTCCGGTTTTGACGGGCTGATCGCAGCAGGGCAAAAGCGGATGCAGCTGGGGGATTTCTTTCATCAGCTGCACCACCGGTATTTCGAGTGCAACTATGGTACGGTCGAGATGCCGTGGGACAAGTGGTTCGGTACCTTCCATGATGGATCAGAAGCCGCGACAACCCGTACACGAGCATTCAAAAAACAGATGTACACAAAATGACCCAACGTACGGAATGGAATCACACCCCTGAATTGCCGATTGCGGTATCGCCGCTTTGGCAATGGCCGCCGCAGCCGATAAAGGTGTTCAGATGGTATGCGGATGGTTGGTTTTTCCTGACCATCAACATGGGCATTCTGGCGTTGGCATGGGTCAGCTATCTTTGGCTGAGCCCCACATTGGCGCAGGCTGCGACGCTGGCCCCGGGATGGGTGGCGTTGATAATTGCGCGTAATTTCATCCTGATTGGGCTGATCGCGGGGGGGCTGCATCTTTGGTTCTATCGATATGCGGTTCAGGGGACGGACAAGAAGTATGACCCGCGACCCTACCCCCGTAAGGGACGGATGTTCAGCTTTGAGGCGCAGGTGTTGGACAACATGTTCTGGACCTTGGCCAGCGGTGTAACCATCTGGTCAGGGTTTGAGGTGCTGTTCTGGTGGCTGTTGGCGAATGGCTACACGCCCGCCACCACATTCGCACAAACGCCGATCTGGTTTATCGCTTTCTTCTTTCTGATCCCGATCTGGGAGAGTTTCTATTTCTACTGGATCCACCGTCTGCTGCATTCGGATGTGTTGTACCGGTTTCACGCTCTGCATCACCGGAATACCGATATTGGTCCATGGTCGGGCCTGTCGATGCACCCGGTCGAACATCTGATGTATTTCGGCACGGTGATTATTCATCTGGTGCTGCCGACGCACCCGGTGCACCTGATCTTTCATTTAATGTACTATGCGATATTGGCCGTCACAACGCATACCGGGTTTGAGGGGCTTTGGTTTCGAAACGTCAAACGTGTGCATTTGGGGATGTTCCACCACCAGATCCATCACCGCTATTTCGAGGTCAATTATGGCAATCTGGACGTGCCATGGGACAAGCTTTTCGGCTCGTTCCATGATGGCACACCGGAGGGCAAGGCGCGGATGCGTGAGCGTTTGAAGGCGCGCAAACGGACCTAATCGGTTGCCCGGAATACGCCAAAAGCCGATCCGAAAAGCGCAATGATCGTTTGAGTATTGGTCAGCGGGCTTTCTGTGGCCAACACCAGATCGCCATGATGAATGGGGAAATTCCGTGCGGAAAAAAGGCTGTCTGATTTGGTCAGATCAAGGGTGAAGACAACTCGCGTGTTTGTGGGGCCATTGGCCGCCGAGGTCGCGCGCGGGTATTCCCGAAGTATGAGAACCCCCCGCAGATCGGCGCGGCTGTCGTTTACGCCACCAATCAGCGCCAGCGCGTCGAGTGCAGACATCGCATCGCGGTTGAAGGGGTGCTGCGCTTCCTGTCCTGCGGCCCCCAGCGCGACAAAGTAACGGCTGTCCGGCTCTACGATGACCTTGTCACCGCCCCTGAGGCGGGTGTCGAGCGCCGGATCCGCAAAGAGGCGTTCAATGGACGTCGCATAGACGTCATGGCCTCTCAACAGCCTGACCTGCGGATTGACAAGAGTGGGCAAGACCCCACCCCCGGCGGAAATGGCCGAGAGTACCGAAAAATTCTGATCGGGAAGCGGAATTGATCCGGGGGCGCGAACCCCTCCAATGAGGTCGATCGAATTGCGTCGGCCTTCGGACATGCGCAATTGAACCTGGGCCGAGGGGACGCTTTCTTCGAGCTTGCGCTGAACCAGCGCACGGGCGTTTTCGGGGCTGCGACCAGTGATTTTGAGCTTGCCCACGTAGGGGACAAAAATCATCCCCGATGCTGTGACCCGAACGTCTGAAAATTCGGTTGAGCGCTGATTGGTTCCGGTCAAGAGCGAGTTTTCACCGCTGTCCCAGATCATCATATCAAGAGTATCACCGGGGCGTATCACCTGAACGTCGGACACATCGGAATGCGGAATCCAGCGATGCCGGGTCTGTTCCGGGTCGGGCCAGCTCCCGATCTGGTCAATCAGGTCACCTGTGACAGGATAGACTGCTATCTGTGGCGTTTCCGTTTGTGCCGATTTCAGAATGTCGTTTTGAACGGCGGCGCCACGGGGCAGGGCCGTGCATCCGGCCGCCAGCAGCACAAACAGACCTGCAATCAGACTTCCGGCACCAGATCCCATGGGTGAACTGCCCTTGTTGCTGTCCAAAGGCGCATCACCTTTGGGAGAGTTAACACATTCTTTATGTTAACGATGTAGCTTCATGGGTCTTAAGAGAGCGTTAACACCGCACAGGGGACAATGCGATGTCATGGCAAAAGCGCGTTTGTGATGTGGTGCTGGCCTGTGTACTGGCGGTCATCCTTGCTGTGCCGATGATGGTCATACTTGCGGTGCTTTTGATCCGGCAGGGCAGACCGCTTTTTTATGTATCTGAACGCATGAAGGGCCCCGATCAGGCGTTTGCCCTTTGGAAACTTCGCACCATGGCTGTAGCGACAGATGACGGTCAGGCGACAGGCGGGCACAAGGCCGGTCTGATCACCCCCGCAGGCAAATGGCTGCGGGAAACGCGGTTCGATGAGGTGCCGCAACTGTGGAACATATTGCGCGGAGACATGAGCTTTGTCGGTCCCCGACCGCCATTGCGGGCCTATGTAGAACGGTTCCCGGCGGTGTATGATGCCGTTTTGCAATCACGGCCCGGTGTGACCGGGCTTGCGACCCTCAAGTTTCACCAACATGAGGCGCGGTTGATGGCACAATGTGCTTCCGCCGCCGAATCCGACCGGATTTATGCACAAAGATGCGTGCCGACAAAGGCACGGCTCGATCTGATCTATCAACGGCACCAGTCGATCGCTTTTGATCTTGCCCTGATGGCCGGAACAGTTGGGGTGATTTTGGGACGCAAAGGGAATTGTTAACCATGTTCCAAGCCGCTTAACGGATCGTTAATCCTGCGGTGCGAAGCTGTACCACCAAAAATGGGTAACGGCTTTGGGGTGTTTGACGTGTTTCTAAATTCGCTGATTGTGGGCTGGCCAAGGCGATCCACCGCGTGGCGCCATCCAGATGGGGCAGGCGCGGCATGAGGCGACACCAAACAGTATTGGTCGCCAGTGCAATGCGCACATTCTCTGTGGTGCGAAAGGTGTGGCGTGCCTTCTTCAGGGGGATGTCTCTTGTTGGGCGAGGCTCCCTTGACCACCGGGGTGACCTGCCGAAATCGGCCGAGGTCGGTGCGGGCGCGAGGGGGCATCTTGCGTCAACCGCGCCTTGGGCGTCGGACAGTAGCGCGCCGGTCAAGCTGTCCCGCGAATGCCGCAGGAGCTATGAAAATAAGGTTGTCCTGGTCTCTGGTGCCGGGGGTTCTATTGGGTCGGCCCTGGCGCGTGAGGTTCTGTCGTGCCGCCCCGCCCATGTCATTCTTTTCGAATTGAATGAATATGCGCTTTATGAAATCGACCGGGCGCTTGCCACTGTTGCGGGGGAAACCGGCACACGGATCACGGCGGTTTTGGGGTCTGTTGCAGACCCAAGAACGGTGCGCCGTGTGCTGGAACGATACGGCGTCCATATCGTGCTGCATGCGGCGGCTTACAAACATGTCCCACTTGTTGAGGCGAACCCGATGGCAGGACTGGTTAACAACGTCTTTGGTACGCAAACCCTCGCCGAGCAGGCGGCGCATGCAGGCGTGGAGCGTTTTATCCTGCTGTCGACAGACAAGGCTGTGCGCCCGGCCAATGTGATGGGTGCATCAAAGCGGTTGGCGGAGCGGGTGGTGCTGGACCTGTCGCGCCGCGTCGGACAGGGAACCGCGTTTTCGGCCGTTCGATTTGGCAATGTTCTGGAAAGTTCGGGATCGGTTGTCCCGCTCTTTCGGGAACAACTTGCGCGTGGCGGCCCGTTGACCGTAACCCACCCCCTTGCCGAACGGTATTTCATGACCATGCAACAGGCGGTTCAAATGGTGCTGGAGGCGGGCACAATTGCAAAGGGCGGAGAAGTGTTTGTTTTTGAGATGGGTGCGCCGGTCAATGTCGGCGCATTGGCCCGACAAATGATCGAGGACGCGGGGCTGATGGTGCGGGAGGATCATCGCGGGGAGGGCGGCATTGCGATTGTACACACCGGGTTGCGCGCCGGAGAGAAGCTCAGTGAAGAGTTGAGCTTGTCCGACGTCAGAATTCCCACTGACCATCCAAGGATATTCGCGGTGCAAGAGCCGAACCTCACCGAGGCCGACACCGCCGCAGCGTTGCGCGCGTTGAAAGAGGCGTTTATGGCCAACAACGAAAAGATGGCCAGAGAGGTCATTGCCCGCTGGGTTGAACCACCCCCCGGCGCTGCGCCTCCAGCGGCGATCCGACGTTCGTCTTAGACCACCGGTAACCGAGGATGTGCGCCGCGGCTCATTTGGTCCAACCCGAGACACATCGGGGCATCGGGTGAAGGGCCGCGCCTGCGCACACCGGACGGCCAATAGTCGGAATTGGCTTGCTGTTCCCCGCCATAATGCTCACCTTTGCACCATGAACAAAACGCTGCTTTCCATCGGCCACGGCTATAGCGCGCGGGCTTTGGCCCAAAGGCTAATTCCGCAGGGCTGGCACATCATTGGCACCACCCGCAGCCCCGAAAAGACGTCCGGCATTGCCGCCACGGGGGTTGAGCCGCTGCTGTGGCCCCGCAATGATCTGGCCGCGCTGCTGGAACGATGTCAGAATATCCTGATTTCAGCGGGGCCTGGCCCGGACGGGGATCCGGTGCTGGCTGAGCTGAAAGAGGCATTTGCTGCACGGGCGTCCAGAATGCGCTGGGTCGGATACCTGTCTACCACTGGAGTTTACGGCGATCACAAGGGAAATTGGGTGGACGAGACAACGCCGCTCGGCCCGTCAACCCGGCGGGGAGAGGCGCGTGTCGCAGCGGAGGCCGCATGGCAAGGCATTCCCGGCTTGCCCCTGCATATCTTTCGCCTGGCGGGCATCTACGGACCCGGCCGTGGTCCATTTGCCAAGGTTCGTAACGGATCCGCACGGCGTATCATCAAGCAAGGACAGGTCTTTTCCCGAATCCATGTTGATGACATCGCCCAAGCACTGGACCTGTCCTTGGCGCAGCCCGACGCAGGCGCGATCTATAATCTATGTGACGATGACCCCGCACCCCCTCAGGATGTCATTGCACATGCGGCCAGCTTGCTAGGTCTGCCGGTCCCCGAGGCCGTCGATTTTCAGGACGCTGACCTGACCCCGATGGCGCGCAGCTTTTATGCCGAAAGCAAGAGGGTCAGCAACGAACGGATCAAGACCGCGCTTGGCTGGCAACCGATATATCCCAACTACCGCATTGGCCTTGCCGGCCTTCTCGAACGGGAAGGGTGAGGCCGGGTTTTCCGGGTGGGGTCGTCGCGTTTGCCCCATGTCGCGCGGTCGCGCCCTTGCTGACACGACGCGCCCGCACCATATACAGCGGACGCATCCAGAGGCAAAAACATGACAAAAACCGAAAGACTCCAAGCGATGATCGAAACACCGCGTTTCGGGAATTTCATCACGGGGGTGATTATTTTCAATGCGATCATTCTGGGTCTGGAAACTTCCCAAACGGTCATGGAGCTCGCGGGCGGTGTGATCGTGCTGCTCGACAAACTTTGCCTGTCCATCTTCGTCGCTGAACTTCTGACAAAACTGGTTGCCTACCGGGGACGGTTTTTCAGGGACGGTTGGAACATCTTTGATTTCATCATTGTCGGCGTTTCGCTGGTCCCCGCCGGACAGGGCTTTTCGGCGCTGCGGGCGCTGCGTATTTTGCGGGTCTTGCGGCTGATTTCGACAGCGCCACGTCTACGCCGGGTGGTTGAAGGATTCATCACGGCATTGCCGGGCATGGCGTCGGTTTTTGTCCTGATGGCGCTGATTTTCTACATCGCGGCGGTCATTTCGACCAAACTGTTCGCAGCCAGCTTTCCCGATTGGTTTGGAACACTGGGCCGGTCCGGGTATTCGCTGTTTCAGATCATGACCCTTGAAAGCTGGTCCATGGGCATCGTCCGTCCGGTCATGGAGGTATATCCGCTGGCCTGGATGTTTTTTGTCCCCTTTATCATGGTCACGACCTTTGCGGTGGTGAACCTTCTTGTTGGTCTCATCGTCAACTCGATGCAGGATGCGCACCATGAAGAGGCCGACGCGGAAACCGAAGCCTATCGGGGTGGTGTCACAGAGCGTTTGGCGGTGATTGAAAAGCAGTTGGATGCGCTGTTGAAAGCGCAAGGCCGATCCTCCTGATCCAGTGCCCGTCTCAGGCGCGCGTCATGCGTCGCCTTGCCGCCGTTTCACGTCAATCCTGCCTATGCCAAGGGTGTCCAGCACCTTTGCTTCGATGTCAGCGGCGTTCATGCCAGCCTCTGCGTACATATCTACGGGCGACGCGTGGTCGATAAAGGTGTCCGGCAACACCATCGACCGGAACTTCAGGCCAGTGTCGAACACCGCTTCTTCGGCCAGCAATTGCGCGACATGTGAGCCAAAGCCGCCGATTGCACCCTCTTCGATGGTGATTAATACCTCGTGATCATTGGCCAGCGACAGGATCATCTCGCGGTCCAGCGGCTTTGCAAACCGGGCATCTGCGATGGTTGGTGTGATCCCGCGTGCGCCCAACGCCTCGGCGGCCTTTTCAACTTCGGCCAGACGTGTGCCGAAAGATAACAAGGCGACCCTTGCCCCCATTGCGACGATCCGGCCCTTGCCGATCTCAAGCGGGATGCCGCGTTCAGGCATATCCACGCCCTGACCTTCGCCGCGCGGGAAACGAAAGGCGATTGGCCCGGTGTCATGAGCAGCGGCCGTAGCCACCATATGTTTCAACTCGGCCTCGTCGGCGGCGGCCATCACAACAAATCCGGGCAGGTTTGCAAGGAATGCAATGTCAAAGGCACCGGCATGAGTGGCACCATCCGCGCCGACCAGACCCGCCCGGTCGATGGCAAACCGTACGGGCAGACGTTGGATGGCGACGTCGTGCACAACCTGATCGTAGCCGCGTTGCAGGAAGGTCGAATACATCGTGCAAAACGGTTTCATCCCCCCAGCGGCAAGGGCGGCCGCAAAGGTGACCCCATGTTGTTCGGCAATGCCGACATCGAAACACCGCGAGGGATAGCGTTCCGCAAAGAGATTCAATCCGGTGCCATCCGGCATTGCCGCCGTGATGGCACAAATCTTGTCGTCCTTTGCCGCCTCTTCCAGCAGGCTATTTGCGAAGACGGAGGTATAGCTTGGCGCGTTTGACGGCGCTTTTTTCTGCTCACCGGTGACAACGTTGAACTTGGCCACGCCGTGACCCTTGTCCCGCGCGGTTTCAGCGGGGGCATAGCCCTTCCCTTTCTTGGTCAGAACATGGATCAGGATCGGCCCCGTCGCGCGATCCCTGACTGTGCGCAGCACCGGCAGCAGCTGATTCATGTCGTGGCCGTCGATCGGCCCGAGATAGGAAAACCCCAGTTGTTCAAAAAGCGTTCCGCCTACCGCCATACCTTTCAACATGTCCTTGGCCCGCCGTGCGCCTTCGCGGAAGGGTTCAGGCAGTAGGCTGACAGCGCCTTTTGCCGCGGCCTTGAAGTCCTGAAACGGCGCCTCGGCGTACAAGCGGCTGAGGTAGGATGACATTGCGCCCACCGGCGGGGCAATAGACATTTCGTTGTCGTTCAGGATCACGATCAACCGCTTGCCCAGATGGCCCGCGTTGTTCAGCGCCTCATACGCCATGCCTGCCGACATCGACCCGTCCCCGATGACGGCGATCGCATCACCAACCCCTTCGGGTATATTGCCGCCCAGATCGCGCGCGACGGCAAACCCGAGGGCGGCGCTGATCGAGGTGGAAGAATGCGCCGCCCCAAATGGATCATAGGGAGATTCGCTGCGCTTGGTAAAACCGGAAAGCCCGTCCTTCTGGCGTAGGGTGCGAATGCGGTCGCGGCGTTCGGTCAGTATCTTGTGGGGATAACACTGGTGTCCGACATCCCAGATGATCTTGTCCCTTGGTGCATCAAAAACCGCGTGCAGGGCCACGGTCAATTCCACAACACCCAGTCCTGCACCCAAATGCCCGCCCGTTACCGATACGGCGGACACGGTTTCGGCTCTGACCTCCTGCGCCAGTGTGGCAAGCTGTTGGTCGGAAAACCGCTTGAGATCCGACGGGCGGGTGACCTGATCCAGCAGGGGGGTTGAGGGGATGTCGGTCATCTGGATAACTTTCAGTTTTTGCGGGTAATGGCGAAACGCGCAGCGTCGCGCAAGGTTTCCGCATCATCCCCATAGTCACTTAAGGCATCGCAGGCGGATTGCACCAGATCGGCAGCACGGTTTTTCGCCCCATCCAGACCTAAAAGAGAAACAAAGGTTGCCTTTCCCGCCGTGGCATCCTTGCGCGTGGCCTTGCCCAGGGTTGCGGCATCGCCTTCCACATCCAGAATATCGTCAGCAATCTGGAAGGCCAGGCCAAGGGACGCCGCGTAGGTTTCAAGCGGTCTGGTGTCGGCCTGCGCCATGCGTGGACCGACCAGCGCCGACCAGGAAATCAGCGCCCCGGTCTTGCCCTGTTGCAACGAGATGATCTGGTCCAGTGTGAGGGGCTGCGGCGATGTTTCGGCCGCAATGTCCAGGGCCTGACCCGACACCATGCCCCCCGCCCCTGCGGCAATGGCCAATGTCCGGGCCAGCGTCGCGCGCAGGTCGCCCGAACCCGCCTGTGGCGCGCAGACCAATTCGAACGCAAGCGTCTGAAGCGCATCTCCGGCGAGGACGGCAGTCGCCTCATCCCACTTGCGGTGTACCGTTGGCTTGCCGCGCCGCAGATCGTCATCGTCCATACAGGGCAGATCATCGTGCACCAGCGAATAGGCATGCAGCGCCTCTATTGCCGTGGCGGGCCAGATCGCCTGCGCGGCGCTGATGCCATGCAGGCGCGCAGTTTCCAAAACCAGAAACCCGCGCAGGCGTTTACCGCCCTGCGCGGCATGTTTCATCGCGTGCACAACCGACAGGTCTGGCATGGAAGACAGCACCTCGTTGAGATGCGCTTCGACAGCGGTCGCTGCCGTTTCCAGCCGGGCTTGAAACATCCGCGCCTACAGACCTTCGACCGGTTGTGTGCCAGTTGGGTTGCCGTCGCCATCAAGCGTTATCGCCGCAACCTTTTCTTCAGCCTCTTTCAGCTTTTTCTCGCACCGCGCCTTGAGGGCGGCGCCGCGTTCATAAAGCGCAATGCTTTCATCCAGCGCCACATCGCCGCGCTCCAGCTGACCCAGTACCTTTTCAAGCTCGGCCATTGCCGTTTCAAAGTTCATTTTGTCCACGGGTGTGTCGGTCATCGGGTGCCTCATCCAAAGTTTGCACCACAATACCGATGATGGCGGGGGTTCGCCACCCGCCGCCGTCTCTCTTTTTGGTCAAATTATTTTTTGGACGCTGCCCTTCCGGGTGCCGGGGGGAACCCCCGATGCAGCCGCCTCAGTCAGGCGCAAGCATGTACCCCGCACCGCGCACCGTTTGCAGATACCGTGGTTGTTTTGGGTTGTCTTCGATCTTTCGCCTTAACCGGGTGATCTGGACGTCGACCGCCCGTTCCTGGGCCTGTCCCCGATCCCGGCCAAGTTCCTCGACCAGCTTGGCACGGCTGAGCGGCGCGCCGGGTTGAGCGGAGAAAATCTTCATCAGCTGCACCTCCGTTGCGGTCAGGCGCACCAAATCGTCCCCCTGCCACATTTCACCGCGTTCCATGTCATAGCGGATCGGGCCAAGGGTCAGGACTTTCGGCGCGGCCTCATCGGCGGTTGTGTCGGGCATGCGGCGCAGAATCGCATTGATCCTCAAGAGCAGTTCCTTGGGCTCAAAAGGTTTGGCCAGATAATCATCCGCGCCCGCTTCCAGACCTTCGATCCGGTTTTCGGTCTCTCCCTTGGCGGTCAAAAGCAGAATGGGTGTCTGCATGGTCTCGCGCAGCGACCGGGTCAGCGCCAGACCATCCTCGCCGGGCATCATCACGTCCAGAACGATCATGTCGAAATCCAACCCGGCGAGAATCCGTCGGGCATGGGCCGCATCGCGGGCAGCAGTCACCAGGAACCCATGCCGGATCAGGAATTTCTGCAAAAGGGTGCGGATACGCTCGTCGTCATCGACAATCAGCAGATGTGCGTCCAATTCGCTCATGCACCGTTCTCCTTCAGCCGGGTGTAGCTTGCCCGCATTTCCGGGTCCATCATGGCCTCAAGCACGGCGCGGAACCCCGCCACCGCCTCTGGCCCGGCCTCGCGGAATGCCGCGCGCAGGCGGGCGCGCTGGGCATCCGACAGTTGTTGTTCCAATGCGCGACCTTCCGCCGTCAGATGCAGGTGCCGTTCGCGTTTGTCATTGCGGCCGACCGTACTGTTTACCAGACCATCCGAGATCAAGGTGCGCAACACACGGTTCAGTGATTGTTTTGTGACGCCCAGAATGTTGAGCAGGTTGTTTACCGTGGTGCCCGGCGCACGGTTGATGAAGTGGATCGCGCGGTGGTGTGCACGGCCATAGGCAAGCTCTTGCAGAATACGGTCAGGATCGGCGGTAAAGCCCCGGTAGGCAAAAAACATTGCCTCGCTGCCCTGGCGCAGTTGCTCGTCAGTCAGAAACAGCAGGCTGTCGCTTCTGATGGTTGAAGAGGGACGTCCGTCCGCCATGATGTGCCTCATGTATTGGGTTGCGACAGTTTACGTCAGCCTTGTTGACACTCCAAGGACGAAAGGCTAGTGAATCGCAGCTTTTGCGACAGTAAATGTCCGTAACGGACCTATCTGCGCAACATTCGTAAAACTGACGCGATTTGGAAGGATTGACTGATGGCGGGTTCATATGATGATCGGGACGGCTACATTTGGCTGGATGGCAAAATGGTCGATTGGCGCGATGCCAATGTCCATATTCTGACCCATGCGATGCACTACGCGTCCTCGGTGTTTGAGGGTGAGCGCGCCTATAACGGCAAGATTTTCAAAAGCAGAGAGCATTCGGAGCGCCTCAAGCGGTCCGCGCAGATGATCGACTTTGAAGTCCCCTGGACCGTTGACGAGATCGAGGCCGCCAAGGTCGAGGTGCTGGCCGCCTCTGGGCTGCAAGACGCTTATGTGCGTGCAATCGCATGGCGTGGTGCTGGCGAGGATATGGGGGTTGCGTCAGCAAAAAACCCCGTGCGCCTGGCCATCGCAGCCTGGGAATGGGGGGCCTATTACGGCGACGCCAAGATGAAGGGCGCCAGGCTCGACATCTCCAAATGGAAACGGCCAAGCCCCGAAACGATCCCCAGTCATGCCAAGGCAGCGGGTCTTTATATGATTTGCACCATGTCCAAGCACGCCGCTGAGGCAAAGGGATGTTCCGACGCGATGATGTTCGACTATCGCGGCTATGTCGCCGAGGCCACGGGCGCGAATATCTTTTTTGTCAAAGACGGCGAGGTGCACACACCGGACCCCGACTGTTTCCTAAACGGCATCACCCGGCAGACGGTTGTTGGCATGCTCAAGGAAAAGCAGGTCAAGGTGCACGAGCGCCATATCATGCCAGAAGAGCTTGAAGGGTTCGAGCAATGCTGGCTGACCGGGACCGCCGCCGAGGTCACGCCGGTGGGCCAGATCGGCGAGTACAACTTTGAGGTTGGTGCCCTGACGCGGGACATCGCGGAGAGCTATGAGAAGCTGGTGAGAATCTAGACAGAGGTCCGAAGACCGATGCCCCGGACCAGATCCGGGGCCGGGATTTTCAGAAAAAGGTCAGGCATCATCCCGCAAGGCAGGCAGCCCCACGCCGGTGCTTTCAAACCCGCCATCCGCCGCGATGATCTGGCCGGTGACATAGCTGGCTTGCCTGCTGCACAAAAAGGCGATCACTTCGCCAATCTCGCCTTCTGACCCGTAGCGATTTAGCGGGATGGCATCGTGGTAGGCGTCGATGATGTCCTGAGTGTGGACGGCCATGGCCAGCTTGGTGCGGACCGGGCCCGGACAGACACAGTTGACACGGATGTCGAATTCGCCCAATTCGGCGGCCTGTTGCTTGGTCAGCTGAATGACCGCAGCCTTGGAGGTGCCATAGGCCACCCGAAGGGTCGACGCGCGCAGGCCGGAAATGGAGGCGATGTTCACAATTGCGCCAGCGGTCTGTTTCAACGCCGGAATCGCCGCTTGCGACATCAGGAATACACCATCCAGATTGGTCTCCATCACCCGCCGCCAGCGGGCAAAATCGGTTAGCTCGATCTGGCCAAAGTCGGCCACGCCCGCATTGTTCACCAGCGCATCCAAACGACCATAATGATCGGTGCAGTCGCGGATTGCCTGCGGTGCGGTCTGTGGGTTTGACACGTCATAGGGCAGGGCAAGGGCCATGCCGTCAAATTCCGTGGCCGCCGCTTCCAACGCGACGGTATCACGGTCCAGAAGCGCGACGCGCCACCCGGATCGTGCCATCAGATGCGCCGTGGCCAAACCGATGCCGCGTGCCGCCCCGGTAATCAGGACAACCCTGGCCGTGTCTTCCTTGGCCATCAGTAATCGACCCCACGCTGGGCCTTGATACCGGCTTTGAACGGGTGTTTGACCTCGGTCATCTCGGTGACCAGATCGGCATATTCACACAATTCCGGCTTGGCATCCCGGCCCGTCAGGATAACGCCCGTGCGTGCGTCGCGGGCGTCAAGCCCGGCGATCACATCCGCCACCGACAGGTATTCATAGCGCATGGCGATGTTGATTTCATCGAGGACGATCAGGTCATAGTCGCCGCTTTCCATCATCTCGCGGGCCTTGCCAAACGCGGCCTGTGCCGCGGCAATATCGCGGTCCTTGTCCTGCGTATCCCAGGTGAAACCTTCGCCCATGGTATGCCAGGTCACTTCCCCCAAACGGTCAAAAAACTGTCGCTCTCCGGTTTTCCATTTGCCCTTGATGAACTGGACAACACCGACCTTCTTCTTCCATCCCAGCGCCCGAACAACCACGCCAAAGGCGCTCGAGGACTTGCCCTTGCCCGCCCCGGTATGGATCAGCACCAGACCCTTTTCAGGGTCTTGTAGCTCTGCCACGCGGGCACGCTGTTTGGCCTGGCGTTCCTGCATTTTTTGTTTGTGGTCGGTCGCGTCAGACATCTGTTCTTCCTCAGTTGGGCGTGCCGGTGGGGGCAATGCTCGGTTTCGATTTGCTGCGGTCCAGACCCAGCTGTCGTTCGCGCCA
The DNA here is from genome assembly GCA_963976125.1 of uncultured Sulfitobacter sp. Taxonomy (GTDB): domain Bacteria; phylum Pseudomonadota; class Alphaproteobacteria; order Rhodobacterales; family Rhodobacteraceae; genus Sulfitobacter. The sequence continues at coordinate 16,555 of CAXBKL010000043.1, forward strand.
GATAATCAACACACCGCCGGCAATGACAAGGGAGGCACCGATCAAAATTGCAGATGTTGGCACTTCGTCAAAAACAATCCATCCGATCAGTGTGGCAAAGATCATCGAGGAGTAGTCGAAAGGGGCCAGCATGGAAGCGGTGCCAAAGCGATACGACGATGTGACCATGATTTGGGCGACGCCACCGATCAGACCTGCGAAGATGATGAGTGTCAAAACGCCGATGCCGGGCGATGTCCATGCAAGGGCGGGAACCGGGAACAGCCAGCCAAGTGGCAGCGACAGCAGCGAGACACAAGTCGCGGTCAGCGAGAAATAGAAGACGATGGCGCTTGTCGTGTCGGTTTGCACAAGCCGTCGGACGTGGATCTGCACCAGCGCGCGCAGGATCGACGCAACGATGACCATCAAGGCACCCAGGGTCGCCAGGTCCGAATACCCCTGATCGAGCGACAAGCGGGGTGCAACCACGATCATCACCCCGATCAGACCAAGAGCAACAGCCGATAACCGGAACAGGCGCACCCGTTCGTTCAGGAAGATGGCCGCGAATATGACCGTGAACATAGGCGTGGCGTAGCCGATGGCCGTGACCTCGGGCAGTGGCAGGATGGCCAGACCGGCAAATGTCAGGCCCATCGCGCATGTGCCAAAAAGCCCGCGCCAGACATGCCCAAGGATGTTGTTTGCCTTCAGGCCATCACGTAGCTTTCCCTGCTGCCAGAGCCACAGGCCGATGATGGGAATTGCAAAAAGCGACCGAAAAAACACCGCTTGACCCGGTGGAACGGCGTCGGATGCCGATTTGATAAGCGCGGCCATGACCATGAACAAAAAGACCGCGCCGGTTTTGAGGGCGATGGCGCGGCCTGGTTGGTTGTGGGTCAGTTGGGCTGGCATGACTGCTTCATGCGCCCGGCATCCGTAAAGATCAAGACGAGGTCAGTTGCGCCACCCCGAGAGGCACCGCAAATTTGACGCACCAGATGTAGAGTTCGTTGAAGTCGCTGATGTCGAGCCCGGCAGGGACGATGTAGGATTGCGCGCCGGTGATGGATTTCAGCGGGCCAAGGTTGCTGGTGGAGCTGAAGGTGCCGTCCTTGCCAAAGCCCACCTGCGGATCGGGCGCGCCATCAAGGGAGAACGCCGCGTCAAAGGTTATGGTCGAGGTGCCATCGGCGTTTTCGGTGATTGTCACGCCTCCGGTGGTAATATGATCGCTTGCGCCGGTGAATGTGCCCGTACTGTCAGCGAAGACAGCCATCGCGGGGCCAACGATGAGAAAGGCGGTGAATGCGGTGGTGAGGATCGTTTTCATTTCTGGTTCCTTGTCGGTCTGAATGACGGGTAGTACAGGGTCGTGTATAGAGTAAGGAACTAAATGGTACAAAACACGGCTGCGTGAGTTGTGTAACAGTTGGTTCCGAATTATGGTCACCGCAACCAAGGAGATGGCGATGGCGCGGCCCAAAGAGTTTGACCCGGAAGATGTGGTTGAAAAAGCGATGCAGGTGTTTTGGCGGCACGGCTATGAAAATGCTTCATTGCCTGATCTCCTGGAGGGGATGGGGCTGACCCGAGGGAGCTTGTACAAGGCATTCAAGGACAAGAAGAACCTGTTTCTTCTGGTGTTGGACCGATATGAGACAACTGCGGTCGATACAGGCGTGGCGATGTTGCGCGACGCCGGGCTTGGCGATGGCCGGCAACGGATCATACGGCTTTTCACCGGGTTGGTGGCGGCGGTGGATGCCGGCGACAATCGGGGATGTCTGCTCTGTACGGCGGCGGCGGGATCAGCGGCCAATGATCCTGACATTGCGCAGGTGGTGCAGGCCGGGCTTGCCAAGTTTCAGATAGGGTTTCAACTGGCGCTGCGCGAGACGCCAACGCTTGCAAGGTTGAGTGAGCCGGAGCGGCTGCGCCTGGCTGATGCACTTTTGACGCAATACGTCGGGTTGCGGATGCTTGTGCGGTCGCAGCTACCGCTGGGGGTGCTGGCACATGCTGTGGCTGGGGTTGACGATATTCTGGGCGGGGCAGGTCTGCGGCGTTTTCCTTGAAGGAAAACGATTGGAAAACCACAATTTTCCGGGCCTTCTCAACCGATGTGGCCGCGGTTTTCGCCAACCTGTCCGCGATGCAGCAACAGATGATCCAAAAGCACACAGGCCATCATCGCCTCGCCCACCGGCACCGCGCGGATGCCGACGCAGGGGTCGTGGCGGCCCTTGGTGATGATCTCGGTTTCCTCGCCGGATTTGGTGATGGTCTTGCGCGTGGTCAGAATGCTGGAAGTCGGTTTGACCGCAAAGCGCACGACAATGTCCTGTCCTGTGCTGATCCCGCCAAGGATGCCTCCGGCGTGGTTGGAAGAGTAACGCGGCTGGCCGTCGTTCCCCATGAAAATTTCGTCCGCGTTCAACTCGCCTGTCAGCATTGCCGCTGACATGCCTTCACCAATCTCCACACCCTTGACCGCATTGATCGACATCATTGCCGCGGCCAGATCGGTGTCCAGCTTGCCATAGACCGGCGCACCAAGCCCTGCAGGCACGCCGCGCGCGGTGACTTCGATGACTGCGCCGACAGAGGATCCGGACTTGCGCAACCCATCAAGATAGTCCGCCCAATCCTCGGCGGCTTTGGTGTCCGGCACCCAGAAAGGGTTTTGGTCGATCTGGTCCCAATCGAACGCAGTGCGGTCAATCTGGTGCGGCCCCATCTGAACCATGTAGCCGGTGATCTGAATATCGGGCGCAAGTGTCTTTATCGCCTCGCGGGCCAGCCCCCCCGCCGCCACACGGCTGGCCGTTTCGCGGGCCGAGGATCGCCCGCCGCCACGATAGTCGCGGATGCCGTATTTCTGGAAATAGGTGATGTCGGCGTGACCGGGGCGGAACTTGTCCTTGATGTCGCCGTAGTCCTTGGAGCGTTGATCGGTGTTCTCGATCATCAACTGGATCGGCGTGCCGGTGGTGACGCCCTCAAAAACGCCCGACAGGATGCGCACCTCATCGGCTTCCCGCCGCTGCGTGGTGTACTTGTTCTGACCGGGTTTCCGTTTGTCGAGCCAGTGCTGGATCATCTGAGACGTTACAGCGATACCCGGAGGGCAGCCATCAACCGTTGCGCCCAAGGCCGGACCGTGGCTTTCGCCCCAGGTGGTGACGCGGAAAAGATGGCCAAAGCTGTTGATCGACATGGGGCAAACTCCTGTTGGGTACTGCATTAGCGGCCAGGGCGGGGTGCCTCAAGAGGCGAAACACGCGCCGGGCGGCGGCAGCAACCGGCGGGGCGGGCGCTGACCGGGGCGTCGTGCCGGCGGGTGCGCGACATCTGCCGTCAGGTCTGTCGCGAGAACGAGGTCGACATCTGGCGCGGGGTGCTGGCCCTGTCGCGCTTCCGTTCCGGTCTCTCAACTCATTTACGCGGCCTTTCTCTAAAACCACCTTGTTCTTGGATTCTGGGTGAAGTTGCTTGCGTTTAGACATCTCGGATCTCCTGCGTGGTGAAGATCGGCAGACAGCAAATAGCAGCTTATGACGGTGTCCAAATTTCGGGGAGTGGCTCACTTTGCCGGCCTACAGGCGTCATGATTGCTTTCAATTGCCATCCGATTGACGATAGCGAATCGCCCAGAGAGGCGAAGGCCAATATCGGTTCAGGGCTGGAACCCACAGCTATAGAGCCTGTGCGGAATGGCGGACATGACAGGATTGATCTCACCTGCGGCCGCGTTGATTTGAGAAGCCTTGCCGGTGGTTTGAGCCAAATCAAGATAGATCGCGCAAAACAACCATAATCTAGCGAACAAGGCAGGAGAGATCATGAAATATCCAGCGGAACAGACCGTGCATCTTAATCGCTCGATTAGTCTGGTCGGCCTTGTCTTGTACGGCCTTGGCGTCACCATTGGCGCCGGCATTTATGTACTGGTTGGTGAAACGATTGTGCGGGCAGGCCCATATGCACCTGCCGCATTTCTGCTGTCTGCCATCGTGATGGGGTTTACCGCCGCCTCCTTCGCCGAATTGTCCGGCCGCGTGCCGCAGGCGGCAGGCGAAGCGGTCTATGTCGAAAAATCATTTGGTGTTCCCTGGCTGACGATCGTTGTTGGGGTGGCCGTTCTGGTTGAGGCGATGATCGCAGCGGCAGCCATCGCCGTGGGGTCAGCGGGCTATTTGGCCGAACTGATAAACCTGCCCAAGGAGGTTTTGGTGGCCTGTATCGTGCTTGGGATGGCGACGATTGCGGCCTGGGGTATTCGCGAATCCGTGGCCATTGCCGGAGTTATGACGTTGGTTGAGGTCGTAGGTCTGCTTGTGATCATCTATTTCGGGCTGGTCAATGAGCCTGACAGCCTGAGCGCATTGCCCGCTGCGCTGTTACCGCCGCCGACGGACTGGTCGGCCATGTCTGGCGTTCTGGCCGCCAGCATGATCACCTTTTTCGCCTTCATCGGCTTTGATGACATCGTTAACCTTGTGGAAGAGGCCAAGAACCCCAAAAAGATCATGCCGTGGGCCATTGGTATCACCTTGGCGATAGTGACCGTGCTTTATGTTCTCGTCTCGTTTGTCGCAGCGCGAAATATCCCGGTCAAAGACCTGACGGGCACCTCGGCACCGATTAGCCTGTTGTTTGAACGCCTGACCGGACTGCCACCGCATGTCATCACTTTGATAGCGATTGTTGCAACGATGAATGGCGTTGTCATAATGTTGATCATGGCCGCCCGCGTCGCCTATGGCATGGCAAAGGAAGGGCGGCTGCCTGTATGGCTTGGCGTTGTTTCACCACGCACCAAAACGCCCCTTCGAGCGACATTCCTTGTTGCGGTTGCCGTTATGGCCTTGGCGATATTTACGCTGCTCGACACCCTGGCAGAGACGTCGTCTGAAGTGCTTCTGAGTGTCTTTGTGATGATCAATCTCGCGCTGGTGTGGTTCAAGATCAAAGGCGTGCCAGCGCCGAAAGGCACATTTACCGTACACATCGCATTTCCGATTGCGGGCGCTGTCTTTTGTGTCGCGCTTTTGTTGGGTGCAACGCTTGTTGGCGGCTGACTGCACAACTACGTGATCATGCAGATCATGGACCGACACGGCTTATACGGATACTTTGATGCGTACCGCCTTGCAGAATTTCTGATGAGGAAGCCGATTGGAAAATGATCTGATACCTGGGACCAAAGACGTTGCACATGCAGGATGTGAAGGTGTCCGCGCGTTTTTGGAGAACCTTACAGGCCCGTCGCGGGGGCAGATCGCATGGCTGTCCTCTGATCAGTCAAGGGTGTCGGTCCGCGCTGATCGCAAGCTGCAGATTAGCCAGGATGCTTCCACGACGCCAAGCCCCGATGCACGGGCGCAGTTGTCCTGGTCCGGCGAAACCTACGAGATTAGAGCGTTGTCAGGTTCTGACATTTGGGTGAACGGGCGCAAGATTGGAACTGCGCATCTTTTGCATGGTGATATGATTGAGTTTGGAACAGATGGACCAATGTCGCGGTTCCGCCTGTGCGGTGATGGCTTTCCAACCGGCTGGCCGGTTGAAGAAATCCTGAGCGATGCCGTGGCCTACGCCCGCTCAAGCCGTCGCCCGTTTGGGTCGCGCCTGTCGAATGCGCTGTTTGACAGCATCCGGCGGATATTGCTGGAAACGACAATCGTATTCCGTGTGACCGTTGTTCTGATGCTGGTTGCGCTGACCGCCTTCGTCACCTGGCAGTACCGTAGCGGCATACGAATTGAGCAAACACTCCAGCAAGAGGCGCTGCGCCTGGAAGCCATCGCAATTGCCTTGGCAGAGACGCGTCAGGACGCACTTGGTGTAGATGAATTTGCTGTGCTGCGTGACCAACTTGACCTGCAACTGAGCACCAATGCCGACCGTCTTGACCTGCTGGAACGGCGGCTGGGGGCATCTGCCCGTGTGATTGGCGAATCAACCGCGTCGGTGGCGTTCCTGCAAGGTGCGTATGGTTTGCGCCAAACCGAAAGCGGCAAAATGTTGCGCCATGTGGTGGGTCAGGATGGTGCACCGTTGCAGACCCCGTTCGGCAAACCCCTGGTCGATCCCGACGGCACTGGCGCGCCGATTGAATTCCAATTCACCGGCACGGGCTTTGTGCTTAAGGAAAGTGGGACGCTTGTCACCAACCGGCATGTCGCCTTGCCCTGGACCAGCAGCGATCGGATGGCGGCGTTTGAAAGCAGCGGGCTTGCGCCAGAGATGCTGAAGCTGTTGGTCTATTTGCCGGGCTATCCCCAGCCATTTGAAGCGGAGTTTCTGGCGTCCAGCGATACTGCTGACTTAGCTTTGTTATCGGTCGAGGCCTCTGCAACCAGGGGCCGGGGACTCACTCTGGCTGCGGAAGATCCTGAGATTGGAGATGAGGTCATTGTCATTGGTTTCGCGACCGGTTTGCGTGCGCTCTTGGCGCAGGCCGGGACTGAATTCCTTAACGGATTGCAAGACAAGGGCGAGACAGATTTTTGGACGGTTGCAACACGTCTGTCGGAACAAGGCCGAATTGCGCCTCTGGCCAGTCGGGGTATCATCGCGCAGATCACCACCAAAGCGGTCATTTATGATGCGGAGACAACCGTCGGCGGCAGTGGCGGGCCTGCATTGGACCGCAATGGCCATGTGGTTGCAGTGAACGCGGCCATCTTGCCCGAATTCGGCGGTGCAAACATCGGTGTTCCGGCGCGCGAAGTGCGGCGCCTTCTGGCTGACTATGCGGGCGACTGAGCGGCTCAAACTATTCCGATGTCTGAAAACGCGAAGACTGCACAACAAAGACGACCAAAAGCGGTACCGCCACGGTGATCACGCCAACCACGATCAGCAGTTGACCCAGTTCGGTGTAATTCGCGGCCGAGATTTGTTCGCCAGTGACGGGGTCGACTGAGGCCCGTGTGACCAGAAAAACTTTGTTGAGGTACTTTGTTCCAAGGCTGCTGGCTGACAGTGCCATATTGGTGAATGATGCCATCACTGCAAAAAATGTGGCCTTCAGATCGGGCGGCGCATTGCGCGCGATCCATGCGAGCATCGGCACCATTGCGATCTGTCCCAATGGGGATTCAATTGCCGTATCAAGAATGGCAATGAAGCGCGCATCCACAACCCCGCCGGTTTGTGCGGCGGTCCATTCCTGCACACCGTAGTACAGCCCGATATTTGGCAACGACAGCACACCCGCCGCGATGGTCAGCAACACCACAATATAGGCGATAGACCGATCGCCCATCAATGGGCGCAAAGCAACCAAGCCGACCAGCGCCAGCAAAGAGGTTATGAGCGATAGGATCGACAGGAACCGTTCATCAAACCCAAGGTCATCAATCTCAAACCATGTCAGACCGGGGCCCGGCAAAGGCACCGCCCTGAACACGAAGATGATTATGGCCGTGCCAATCAGCACGTTTGCAGCAGCTGGTTCCAGCTTTTTGAGCAATTGTCTGATCAGGTAAAGGATGACCGAAAGAGAGGCCACAAAGACGATCTCTTGCGCATATGCCAGATTGGACGTGCCCAATGAGATGCTCAGCGCCACAAAGAACAACCCACCGCCAAGGATCTGCCAATTGACCTCGGTTTCGTTGTCTGGCTCGGCCTTTAGCAGCCTTTGCGTTTTGCGTCGTTGGATGAGTGTGTGCAATAGCATCCCGCTGACCGAAATCACGGGAATAGCAAATGCTGTGAGATAGACCCGCGCGTACAAGGCCAGCCGTGCCTCGCGCGGCAAAGTTCCTGCATCGGTGAAAACCCAGATATTGATCGCGGCCACCGACATAAAACCTGATATGATCGCGATCCGCCCAAGTGTTTGCATGGTGGTGTGCATGTTACGCAACTGCGTTTCGCTGAAGGTTCGCCCCGAGTCGTCAAGGCGTGGGACCGCTTCGACTGTCATCGCATCGGCGACAACGTCTTGAATGGCGTATCCGGACGGGGCGAGCAGCAAGGCAAGGACAAACCACGTCGCCAGCGGCAAGACGGCACGCATTTCTTCCGGGCGCGACACCAGGCCAAACATGATCAGCAATGATAGCGTAATCAGTCCTGCGCCGGTCAGGATCAGCAAGGCTTTCCATTTCCAGAACAGATCGACGACATGACCCATAGGCACTTTGAGAATCCAAGGCAGCCCTGCCCAAAACGCCAGCCCCGCAATGAATTCTGCCGACAAATCCAGATAGTCTTTGAGGTAAAACGCCCCGACGACCGATGTAAGGCCCGACACTCCAGCGGCGAAATACACCATAAGCGGCGGCAGAAATGACCACCGCATCTGCTGCGCAAGGTCCAGAAAAACGCGCTGAAACCAAGTGCGTTGATCCGTTGGGTCATGATCGTCTTGCAAAGTCATTCGTTACCCTTGCCACGCGTTTCCATAGACAGCTTTTGGTGCGTGGGTCTTGCTGATTGCTCTCACTTGGGCTGCTCCGGGGTTGTTGAGTTGCTGTCTTTGCGTTTCGTCTCAAATGGTCGGGCTTTTTCGCTGGGCTCCAGGCAGGCTTTGACAGCATCCAATTCCAGCGTTTCTTCGGTTTCCAGCCGCGCCACAAGCATCATAGCTTGATTGCGGTGGTCATCAACAAGCTGCGTCCCCTGATCTTCGGCAGCGTGCAGCAACTTCATGCCCGTATGCAGGTCTCTGCCAAATCGCCAACAGGCGAAACCCTTAAACACATCGCCAAGTACTGGGCCAGGTTGTGCGTCTTTCTCGATGACGGCCGCATCGAGATGCACAGCAATGCCGTCGAGCGTAGGATCTGTCCCATCGCGCTACAAAGAAAAATCGCGCTCTAACGGCGACAACGATGAAGGCAACAACAATGAAAATGATGGTTTCCAAATTGGTCTCTTTAAGGCCTTGAGGTGATCGGTAGCTATGAATGTACTTGCACTCTTCCAAGTCTGTTCCAGCCCACCTCTGATTGATAGCAAGAAGAACTGACAGATTTGTCGCGGTCATGTCGTGTCCAAGAACAGCGCGCACCCGGTCCCCCCTTGCCTTTCCGCCGCCACCCCCGTAGGTCTACCCCCACCTCGGGGGGCTCCGTACGGAGCTGAGATTGCGCAAGCTGACCCGTTGAACCTGAACCGGTTAACACCGGCGGAGGGAAGGTCTGGGCAGTTCTCCAAAACCTCTCTACGCCGCATTTTGGAGGATGCCATGAAGGCTCTTGCACTTGCTGCTACAACAACACTCGCCGCGACAGCAGCCGCAGCGGACACACCTGAACTGGTGGTTTATACTTACGACAGTTTCGTTTCGGACTGGGGTCCGGGGCCGCAGATCGAGAAGGCATTTGAGGAGGTCTGCGCCTGTGATCTCAAATTTGTGGGAAATGGGGATGGGGCCGCGTTGTTGGCCCGGCTCAAGCTGGAGGGCGCGCGGACGGATGCCGATCTGGTGCTCGGGCTGGACACCAGCCTGATTGCGGCGGCCAGGGAAACGGGGCTGTTTGCCGAGACCGACGTCAACGCGGTGTATGCGCTGCCGATCGAATGGACCGACAGCACCTTTGCGCCCTACGACTGGGGCTATTTTGCCTTTGTGCACAATACCGACCTCACGCCGCCTGCGAACTTCAGGGCGCTAGGCGAAAGCGATCTGAAAGTGGTCATTCAAGACCCACGTTCTTCCACTCCTGGTCTGGGCCTGCTGATGTGGGTCAAGGACGCCTATGGCACTGAGGCCCCCGCGATCTGGGAGGGGCTGGCCAACAACATCGTGACCGTCACCAAAGGCTGGTCAGAGGCGTACGGCCTGTTCCTTGAGGGAGAGGCCGATATGGTGTTGAGCTATACCACATCGCCCGCTTACCACATCATCGCCGAAGAAGATGATACCAAGGCGGCAGCGGTATTTGACGAAGGTCATTACATGCAGATTGAAGTTGTCGGGCGGCTGGCTGGTGCGGATCAGCCGGAATTGGCGGCGCGGTTCATGCAGTTCATGGTATCAGACGTCGCGCAGTCGATCCTGCCGACAACAAACTGGATGTATCCGGCGGTGATGCCAACGAACGGGTTGCCCAAAGGGTTCGAGGCGCTGGTAAAACCGGAAAGCGCCCGACTGGTTGAGACCGACAGGGTGCCTGCGCTCCGGGATGAGGCATTGGCCGAGTGGCTCGCAGCATTGTCCCGGTAAGCACTAGATCAGGGAGCAGTGCCGCGGCTCTTGTCGTCGTGCTGATCCTTGGGGCCTTGGCGGCCGTGGTGTCGCGCGCCGACGTAGGGTCGGGGTTTGTCGGCTCCGACTGGGCCGCGATACGGTTCACGGTCTGGCAGGCGTTCTTGTCTGCGCTGATCTCGATTGTGTTGGCGGTGCCGGTCGCGCGAGCCCTGGCGCGCCGGCGGTTTGCAGGGCGCGCCGTTCTCGTGACCTTGCTGGGTGCGCCGTTTATCCTGCCGGTGATCGTTGCGGTTCTGGGTCTGCTTGCCGTGTTCGGGCGCAGCGGCTGGGTCAACGCTGTGTTGGCGGCGATTGGTCTGCCGGAGGTATCCATCTACGGATTGCACGGCGTTGTGCTCGCGCATGTGTTTTTCAATTTGCCATTGGCAACGCGACTGCTGCTGCAAGGCTGGCAAGCGATCCCAGCGGAGCAGTTCCGCCTTGCCGCCCAGATCGGTCTGACGCCCTGGGCGCTTTTTCGAACGCTCGAATGGCCGCTGTTGCGCCAGGTCC
>CAXBKL010000044.1:0-27259 GCA_963976125.1 uncultured Sulfitobacter sp.
GCAATGTCACCGTTTTGCCGGTACCTGTTGCCCCCGCAACAAGACCATGACGGTTGGCATATCCAATACCCAGAAACTGTTTGGTGGCATAATCGGGGCCGCCCCCGCCGATGAAAATATCTTTGACCAATTTTTGCCCCTTGTCACAGAATTGTGCCCGTTTCGTCCTCATCGAGCATACAATTTTAACCCCTGCGTGCCAGAGTCAAATTCACCCCGGCCCATATGTCCTTTTTGGCCTGGGGTACTTCCTCCCTGTCAGACTGGCCGCGCTTCATTGCGCGGCCTTTTTTTACCTTTCGATCAAGGATTAAGCAGAATTCAGAACCATTCAGCATTGCCGCAAAATTCCTGTTGACCCATCCATCCGGCTCTCGTAACGTTCCGGCATAAATCGGCGAAGTCCGATGGGGAGACGAAGTAGGGAAAGAGGATGCGCCGCGTCCTCTTTTTCCGTTTTATGGGAGACTGCTAAAGCCGTTCCCAGACAGATCGGCGAAAATCTGCTTGGTTTCGGTGCACAATCTCCCGCTTGTGTCCTGACAAGCGCGCGGTGCCATGCTAGACGGCGGAAAAGTAACAATACTGGATTGATCATCGATATGAGCACGTTATTGAAAGCCCTCCCGGTCTGCCTTGCATTGGCAATTGCGGCGCCGTTTGGCGTTTTTGCGCAGACAACCGAAACAACGGACCAGGACAACCAGTCCGGGACATCCGCCGAAATCGAAAACCAGTTGAGCCTCGGGGAAGAAGCGGATCCTGCGCCGGAATTGGGCAAGCCCTATACCGCCGAGGTGATCGGTGCCTGGGAGATGCGGTGCATCAAGACTGAAGCGGAAACCGACCCCTGCCAGATGTATCAGCTTCTCGATGATGGCGAAGGCGCGCCGGTTGCCGAGATTTCGCTGTTCCGGCTGCCCGGATCGGGCAAGGCCGAAGCCGGCGCCACGATCATCGTTCCGCTTGAAACCGCCCTGCCCAGTCAGCTGACAATTTCGGTCGATGGGGGCAAGGCACGGCGTTACCCATATGCGTTCTGCAACCCCGTCGGGTGCTACGTTCGCCTGGGCCTCACCGCCGCTGACATCACCGCTTTCAAGCGCGGCAAGGAGGCCGAAATTACCATTGTTCCGGCCCTGGCGCCGGATCAGAAGGTCGGGTTGACACTGTCGCTTGCGGGTTTCACGGCCAGCTATGACAAGGTATCGGTGATTGACCAGTAACGGTCCTCGCCAGTGATTGAACAAAGGCCGTCCCGATCCGGGGCGGCCTTTTTCGTTCAGATCTTGCGCAGCGCCAGCACTGCGTTCATCCCGCCAAAGGCAAAGGCATTGCTCAGGGCAACCTGAACCTTGGCCTCGCGGGCCTCGTTGGGCACCACATCAAGCGCGCATTCCGGGTCCGGTTCCTGATACCCGATGGTTGGGGCAATGACGCCATCGCGCAGCGCCATGATACAGGCCAACAGCTCGACCGCCCCCGTCCCACCGATCAGGTGCCCATGCATGGATTTGGTCGAACTTATCATCAGGTCATCGGCATGCGGCCCAAAGACATCCGCCACCGCGGCGCATTCTGTCTTGTCGTTGGCCGCCGTTCCGGTGCCGTGAGCATTGATATAGCCAACTTTGTCACGGTCAATCCGGGCATCGGCAAGCGCACCTGACATGGCACGCGCGGCCCCGGCCTTGGAAGGCATGACAATATCGCTGGCGTCGGATGTCATCGCAAAACCCGCCACCTCGCACAGAATATCCGCCCCGCGCGCCCGCGCGTGGTCGTATTCCTCAAACACAAAAACTCCGGCACCCTCGCCCTGTACCATGCCGTTGCGATTGGCAGAGAACGGACGGCAGGCATCGCGGCTCATCACCCGCAGCCCCTCCCACGCCTTGACCCCGCCAAAGCACAACATGGATTCCGATCCCCCCGTGACCATCGCAGGCGCCATGCCGGACCGGACCATGGCAAAGGCCTGTGCCATCGCGTGATTGGACGAAGCACAGGCGGTCGAGACGGTAAAGGACGGCCCCTTGAGGTTCCATTCCATGCTCACATGACTGGCGGCTGCATTGTTCATCAGCTTGGGCACAACAAAGGGATGCACCCGGTTCTTGCCTTCTTCGTAAACAGCGCGGTAATTGTCATCCCAGGTCGAAACCCCCCCGCCCGCCGTGCCAAGCACCACGCCGGAGCGCGCCGCCAACTCGCCCGAGAAGATCAACCCTGACTGCTCGATGGCCTCTTTGGCAGCGGCAAGGGTGAATTGCGTGAACCGGTCGTAAAGTGACATCTGCTGGCGGTTATAACGGCATTCGGCCTCAAACCCACGCACCTGGCCGCCGATCTGGATTTGCAGCCGTTCAACATCCCGGAACGCCAATTCGCCAATTCCGCAACGACCCTCGCGCATCGCCTCAAGCGTGGCTGGTACGGAAAGCCCCAGCGCGTTGATCGTGCCTGCCCCGGTGATGACCACACGTTTCATGGCTCAGGTCTGCTCCGCCTTCAGTCGTTCAATGCCGGCAATGATGGTTGCAACCGAAGATATGTCAAAATCAGAGGCCGCAGGCTCGTTTGCGTTAAAGGGGATCGAAATATCAAACGCCTCCTCGATGGCGAAAATACTTTCGACCAGACCCAGACTGTCGATGCCAAGATCTTCGGGTGTGCTTTGTAATGTGACGTCCGTTGGCTCAAGCAGGGCTTGTTCTGCGATGATGGCGATAACCTGATCCTGGATGCTCATGGTGCAGATCCTCAATGGTTGTGCTGAGGCTGATCTAACCATCCTCGTTTGATTTGAAAACAGCCTTTCGCAAGTCTGCGACGTCGCGCAGCAACCGTGGCAAGCGCCGGATGGATTTGTACATGTCCACCTGTTTGTCCATCTGGGTCGCAGGATACCCCAACATTGTGCGCCCCGCAGGCACATTCGACATCAGTTTGGTGCCGCCCCCCGCAATCACCCCGTCCCCGACAAAGATGTTGTCACTGACACCGCACTGCCCGGCCAGAACAACATTATCGCCAATCACCGCCGAACCGGCGATACCGACCTGCCCACAGATCAGGCAATTGCGGCCAACGACGACATTGTGGCCCAGATGCACCTGGTTATCGAGCTTGGTATTGTCACCGATCCGGGTATCCCGAATGGTGCCATAGTCAATGGTACAACCCATCCCGATTTCCACATCGTCACCAAGTGTCACCGATCCCAGCGAATGGATGCGAATCCAGGGCTGGGCATCCGCCGCACCCTGATCCCCAAGGGTCTTGCGGGCGGCCTCTACGGTGGAGGGTTCCGCCGTGACAAAGGAAAACCCGTCACCGCCGATGCGCGCCCCCGGTTGAATGATCACCCTGTCGCCAATGGTTACACGCGCGCCGATACTGACCTGTTCGCGCAGATAGGCCTGCGCCCCCAGCCTGACCTCTGTGCCAACAAAGCAATGCGGCCCAATGACTGCGCCGTTCCCGATACGCGCACCTGCGGATATGATCGCAAGCGGGCCTACCGATACGTTTTCGCCCAGAACCGCATCCGGGTCGACAAGTGCGGAGGGGTGGATGCCCGGTGCAAACCCCTGCCCCCGGTCCATCATCGCCGTCAGTCCCGACATCGCATAGCGTGGCCGGGTCGGAACAATGGCAGCCCTCAACCCCAGAGCCGCCCAATCGGCGTCGGGCCAGAGCATCGCCACCTGAGCGCTGCCATCCTTGAGACGTTGTGCATATTTGGGCGATGTTGCCAAAGCCAGATCACCGGCGCCCGCGTCCTGCGGTTCTGCTGCCCTCGTGACTGTTAATGTGTCATCACCCAGCGCCGTGGCCCCAAGGGCCTCGGCAATCTGCGCTACGGTATACGACGTCATGCGGCCCCCTTCGCTGGTTGCCGCAAGAGTTACCCCTGAACTGCGTTCAGTTCCACCCCTGCCTTTGACAACGCGTTCCAGATCTTGGCGTCCCGGCCATAGACATCGGCGCGGTATTCCGTGTGACCGCGCGCGTTGGTCACCGCAGTACGGTAGATCAGGTGCACCGGGACCGGCTCTTCAAGATCGACGCGGGTTTCCTGCCCGGTGTTCAGAATGCGTTTGAAATATCCCTCCGGGTCGTCGGTCTGACGGGCAAGCAACGCATAGGCAAATTCAAACGGCTCAGCGAGCCGGACACACCCATGGCTGAAGGCGCGGACATCACGGGCAAAAAGGCTCTTGGCAGGCGTGTCATGCAGATAGATGTTGTATTTGTTGGGGAACATGAACTTGACCAGCCCCAGCGCGTTGGACCGGCTCGGCGGTTGACGCATGTTGAAGGGGAAGGTGCGTGCCGTATAGGCGCTGAAATTCACGGCAGAGCGGCTGATAACCCGGCCCTTGCCGTCAACCACCTGAATTTGGCTCGCTGCATTCCGGTTTCGTTGCATCGCAGGCAGATATTCCTTGGTGGCAATGGAACGCGGCACATACCAGCTTGGATTGATTACCATATGTTCCATGACATCGGAGAATTCAGGCGTCGGGCGGTCCTCGACCGCGGCCCCCACCACAGACCGTGTGCGGAAGGTGACCTTGCCGTCGTCGATGATCTTGGCCGAAAAATCGGGGATATTCACCAAAATATGCCGTTTGCCGCGATCCGTGTTGAACCACCGTTCACGCTCAAGTGCGACCAACACCGATTGCAGGCGCTTTTCTACGCCGGTGTTGATCTGGTTCATGGTGGCCGCACCGGCAACCCCGTCGTCGTTCAACCCGTGGTCGATCTGAAATTGCTGAACTGCGGCCTGAACGGCGGCATCATAGGTCCGTGTATTGGTGCGTTCCAGATACTCCATCGCAATCAACCTGTTGCGCAGGGCGATCACGGCATTGCCCGATGCACCGGGTTTGAGGGATTTGGCAGACACCGCCGGCCCCCAGCCCCCGGCCCGGAGCAGACGCTCCATCTTGACCTTTTCCTTGAGCAGCGCGTTGTATTCCATGCTGGTCGGTGGCAAGGCGCGGAAAACCTTTGATGGGTTGGGACCAGAGATGTTCACAAGATGGGTCTTGCGGTCCCGATAATCGATCTTGCGGACAATGCCCCTGTCGATGCGGTTCGGGATTAGGATCCCGGTTTGAACGTCACGCGCATATCTCAGAAACACCTTGCTCATCTCGACCTCGGCCATCCCCCTGTCGCGCGGGGTGCGCACGTTCGTGAGCAGCTGCATCAACCCGTCGGGGTCATAGCGGTCCACCGCAAGACCATGGCCCCCCGCCATGGTGATGGCGCGCATCAGTTCCGCCCGCCGGGCACGGTCGGCATTCCCCGGTCCTGTCCACACGGCCGTATAGCCGTTTGACCGATAAAATGCCGCGATGTCCTCGTCCCGCGCCGCCGCCTCGGCCACCGCTTGTTTGAACGCCGTCACCTGCGCATATGCCGGGCCGGGCAAAAGTTGCGTTCCAGCCCCCAGAACAATTGCCAGCACCAGAAAAACACGGTGCAATCTGATCCAAATACGCATGATATTGTGTCCCATTCTCAAATTATCTCTCAGTATAGTGGTCCAATTACCGGCAAAAATCCAGCCACCGCCCCTTCACAGTTCCGACATATCCGCCACGGTCCCGGACCTGATGCCAAAATAACAACAGTCCCTGTCGGAGCCGGTTCAAACAAGGGGAAAATTGGGCGAAAAATTGCCGAAATTTAACCATTCATAGATTCGGTGAAATTCAGCGCTTGGTTCAATTTTTCCCCTATGCCATACAAAAGCGAGCCTCAGGGCCAGATTAGGCGGTTCATGTAACATCATGGACACACAGGCAGAAACGGGACGAACGGATTTATGACAGGTATCAACTCCTCGGGGATGACACGTCGCGCCTTGCTTGGCGCATTTGCGGCCACTGCGGTTGCCGCCGCACCAACCTATTCCAATGCCGCCGGGCTTTTGCGGGGGGGCGGTGATATTCGCCGCATCAAGATGTATTCGGGCCGCACCGGTGAACGGATCGACATGATCTACTGGATTGAAGGTCAATATATCATGGATGCGGTGAAGGAAGTGAATTACTTCATGCGCGATTGGCGGACCGATGGGGTCAAGACGATGGATGTACGCGCCATTGACATCATGGCCGCAACTTACAACCTGCTTGAAGCGAATGAACCCTATATGTTGCTTTCCGGTTATCGCAGCCCGAAAACCAACGCGATGTTGCGCTCCCGATCGCGCGCCGTTGCCAAGAATTCGCTGCACATGCGGGGACAAGCGGCGGATCTGCGGCTGGCATCACGTTCCGTAGGACAGATGGCCAAGGCGGCGATTGCGTGCCGTGGCGGCGGTGTCGGACGCTACTCGGGGTCCAATTTTGTCCATATGGATTGTGGACAGGTCCGCTCCTGGGGCAGATAACCGCCCCCGAAGTTTCGACATGGGGCGCCTATGGGCGCCTTTTTTGTTGAATTTTTGACGTCGTAACTGACTGATAATATTTAGTATTCTGACCTGATGTAAAAGTCTTTCACATTTTTCCTTGCAGTTTTGACCCGAATACCCATTTTGATTGATGTAAAGGGCATTCACATAAGACCCTTTAAGACAGAGGCCGCAGTCAGGCCTTACCAATTCGAAAGGTACGACCTATGACCACCATCACCTCCGAGCAGAACTACGCCACCCGTCCCGGTTGGTTCGCCCGCACCGAAAGCTGGCTGGACACCAAGGGAAAGGGTGCCTGGATCGCTGCCATGGTTCTTGGTTTTGTGTTCTTCTGGCCCGTCGGCCTCGCCCTGTTGATGTATATGATCTGGAGCAAACGCATGTTTACTGGCAAATCCTGTGCCACCCGCGGCAGCCGCCGCATGATGACCACCCGCAGCACCGGCAACTCGGCCTTTGACGCCTACAAGTCAGACACCCTGCGCCGCCTCGAAGAGGAGCAGGCCAACTTCGAAGCCTTCCTTGAGCGTCTGCGCGAGGCAAAAGACAAGTCCGAATTTGACCAATTCATGGATGACCGCGCCAAGCGCAATGATACAACCGCCGAGGCGTAACCCCCTAGACCCCGAACCCTCCCCTGCCTCCCGGCCCTGCCGGGGGGCATCTTACTTGTCTCAGGACCGACCATGACCACCCCTTCTCCCCAGACCCACCCCGAATTTTTCGACGGTGTCCTGACCAAACGGCTGTTGGCCTGGGTCATCGACACCGTGCTGATCTTCCTGATCTGCATCGTGATCGTGCCCTTCACCGGCTTCATCGCGGTTTTCTTCTTTGCGTTTTTGTGGCTGTTGGTCAGCTTTGTCTACCGGGTTGCAACCCTGGCCACCGGCTCCGCAACATGGGGCATGCGCCTGGTTGCAATTGAACTGAGAGACAGCCACGACCGCCCCCTGGATGGCGGCACCGCGCTGATGCACACGCTTGGCTATTCGGTGTCGATTGCCGTGGCCCCGCTTCAGGCCATTTCGATCATCCTGATGGTGACCTCCGCCACCGGCCAGGGTCTGACCGATATGATCCTCGGCACGGTCGCCATGAACAAGCGCCGCAAATACTGAGTTTTTGTCAAAATCGCTATTGGCGCGTGCCCGGTGGGCCGCTATCCTGTCACCGTTAACACCGGGATGTTATGCGCCACAGTCTGCCACTTACCCCGCAGTTTTACGTAACTGCGCCACAGCCGTGCCCCTATCTTGAGGGCCGCATGGAACGTAAATTGTTTACGGCGCTCCAAGGTGAAAACGCCAACGAGCTGAACGACAGCCTGTCCTCACAGGGGTTCCGGCGGTCGCAGAATGTCCTCTACCGCCCGTCCTGTGCCGATTGTGCCTCATGCCTTTCCGCTCGCATCAATGTGGCCGCTTTTTCAGCGACCAAAAGCCAGAAACGTGCGGTCAAGCGCAATGCCGGCCTGATCCGGCGCGCGACCTCGCCCTGGGCCACAGAAGACCAATATGATCTGTTCCGCCGCTATCTGGACAGCCGCCACGCCGATGGCGGCATGGCCGACATGGACGTATTCGAATTTGCCGCAATGATCGAAGAAACCCCGATCAGAAGCCGGGTCATCGAATACACTGATCCCGACACCGGCGACCTGATAGGTGTCTGTCTGACGGATGTGCTGGGGGATGGGGTCAGCATGGTCTACTCCTTCTACACCCCGGACCGCCCCAGCGACAGCCTGGGCAATTTCATCATTCTCGATCATATCGACATCGCCCGTACCGCTGGCCTGCCTTATGTCTATCTGGGATATTGGGTGCCGGGCAGCCAGAAGATGGGCTACAAGGCCAGGTTCTCGGGACTGGAGGTCTACCTTGGCGGAACCTGGCGCAAGATGTCACAACCTGATGCCTTCGAGCCGGAACAGCACCCGCTCAGCACCGACCCCATTGCCGAACAGGTCGCCAACATCGCCCTGCCCGACATGGCACGCAGCCGCCGCTGATCCCCTTCATCTTTCCAGATAAACCTCCGGGGGGGACGGTCCCTCGGGACCGTGGGGGGCTGGCCCCCCTTCTCCGCCCGCCGCAGGCGCACATCCAGACAACAAAAAAGGCCACCCGCACCAGGTGGCCTTTTGCAATTTCGCCCTGCCGATCCTTTACGGGATCAGGTCGGGAATGATCGTCACGATCGCCGGGAAGAACCACAAGATCGCCAGTCCCACCACCTGGATCAACACAAACGGGACGATCCCGCGATAGATGTGCCGTGTCGTCACGCTCGCGGGCGCAACCCCGCGCAAGTAGAACAGCGCAAACCCGAATGGCGGTGTCAGGAACGAGGTCTGCAGGTTCACCGCAATCATGATCGTGACCCATTTGGGATCAAACGATCCGCCATAGATCACCGGCCCGACGATCGGCACCACGATGTAGATGATTTCAAGGAAATCCAAAACAAAGCCAAGTACAAACAGCACGAGCATCACCAGCAGGAAGACCTGTAATTCGTTGTCGAACGACTTGAGGAATTGCTGGATGTAATGCTCTCCGCCAAAGCTGATGACCACAAGGTTCAGCAATTGCGATCCGATCAGGATGGTAAAGACCATCGAGGTGACCTTGGCCGTTTCGCGCACCACTGGTGTCAGAACCCCGTGAGTGAACAGGATCCAGCACGAGAACAACAGACCAAAGACCGCGTAAAGATACGCCCCATACGCGATAAAGAAGGCCACCCAGCTTTCAAAGGACACACCATCCTGATTGATCCGCAGATCAAAGTTCACCCCCACAAGAATACAGACAATGATCGCCAGGGTAGACCAGATGATGATCTTCGGAGACCGGTCCTCGTCCTTCAGCTTGCGGTAGGCCGCCAGCATGATCGCACCCCCTGCCCCCAGGGCTGCGGCGGGCGTCGGGTTTGTGATACCGCCAAGGATCGACCCCAGCACCGCAACAATCAGCATCAGGGGCGGAAAGACAACCCGGATCAATTCGTTGCGGGCACATAGTTGGGTTGCATAGACAACGCCATATATCGCCAGAGCAAAAGGAATGGCCATCAACAGTACCGTTGCCCCCGCCGAGGTTGTCGGCTCCAGCAGCACGATGTCGACCAGAACCGCCAGAACAACACCGATGCCCCCGATCAGAAGCGGACGGGAGTCGGAAGTTGGTGAAATCCCGCGCCCGGTGGTCAGGAACAGCGACAACAGCACCAAAAGGATGGCAATTCCTGTGCCGACAGGCGCCGCGCCGTCGATCTTGGCCGTTTGGGATGCGGCAAAAGCCTCATCGCTCAGCTTCTCGGATTGTGCCAACCCTCCGGCGTCATCAATGACTTTTTGCTCGGCAACCGCCGTGTCCCAGGCCTCCTGACCATGCAGGTCGATCATCGAGACCTTGCATTCATCCCCGACGTTGGTCCGCAGGCTGGCTGCCTGCCCGATGTCCGAGAAGGTCGAAACCGTTGTCGACTGACTGCCGACAAAGCCAAGGTTGCCCAAAACAATCGTACCCACAACGATCAGAATCGGCGCGCCGAGGAACCATGTAAAGGCTTCATTTCGGGTGATCGGCTCTGAATTGGTGGACCCCATTTCGACCGCTGGTGCCTTTTCGGGGTTCATCAGCGCATAGCCAAAGGCATAAAGCGCATAGAGCAGCGCCAGCATGATGCCCGGCAGCAGTGCGGCCTGGAACAGGGTGCCAACCGATACCACTGCCGGTTCCCCCAAAAGCGTCAAGGCGTCGGTACATCCCGCAAGGGTCGCCCGATTTTCCTGCGCCGCTGAATAGAGGTCGCCCGCCAGCGTCCCCAAAAGAACAATCACGATCGACGGCGGAATGATCTGACCCAGCGTGCCAGAGGCCGCAATCACTCCGGTTGCGATCTCGGGTGAATAATTGTTGCGCAACATCGTCGGCAGCGCCAGCAGACCCATGGTCACCACGGTCGCGCCCACAATCCCCGTTGACGCCGCAAGGAACGCCCCCACAACAACCACCGACACCGCCAGACCGCCCGGCAGCGGCCCGAACACCTTTGCCATCGTGGTCAGCAGGTCGTCGGCAATTTTTGAGCGCTCCAGCGTGATGCCCATCAGGACAAACATCAAAACCGCCAGCAGCGTTTCAATGGACTGGCCCGCCAGAACGCGCTCATTCATCCGGTTCACAATGAAGGACACGTTGCGGTCCAGTGCCACTTCCCACCCCGACGGGAACACCGGCTCTGCAATTCGGGGCAGATCGGGATACCTGAAGGCGGAAATGGTATCATCCTTGATGCCCGATGCGACCAACGCGCGATAGGCGTCGGACGAGCTGTCGATCGCCTGATGGATCAACAAACCGGCTGAATCCAGCGCGGCAATGATGCCGAATGAGATGATACCCGCACCACCGATGGCAAAGGCCACCGGAAAGCCGGAAAGAATGCCGCCAAAGAGGCAGACAAAAACGATAATCAGGCCAACTTCGACCCCATCGAGACCAAAAAACATCTCTTCATGCCCCCTTAATGTGTGCCTTCGTAGGCTTCTTCGCCCTCGCCAAGACTATCCTTGTCGAGGTATTTACCAGCGGACTCTTCGCCTTCCATCAACTCGCACCAACTGCGATAGAAGATGGCAATGGCCTGTATGACAACCATCACACAGAACAGGCACAGCAAGACCTTGAACAGGAAATAGCCGTTGAACCCGTTGGGAGAGAAACCGATGGTTTCAACATTCCATTTCAGCAGCCGCGCCTTGCGCAGCAGCAGTTCCAGCCTGTCAGAGGCGGACGGATTTGGTGTCACCAGATGGCGCCACATGAAATACCAGCCATAAAGCCAGGTGACCACCGCAAAGGGGATCATGAAGAACAGCGCGCCGAACATGTCGACGATCTTCTTTGTGCGGAACTTGGCCCCGGCATAGAACAGGTCAACACGCACATGTCCGCCCTGAACAAAGGTGTAGCCAACACACAGTGTCACAACAATCGCGTTGAAAAGCTTCAACTCCTCCGCGAACCAGCTGATGTCGAATTGCAGCGGGATGCCAAAGCCGATGGAAATGTCGGGGCGCGTGAAAATCCGTTGCATGAACACGATGATGATCTGTTGCAGCACCATGACAAGGCCCGCCCAGGCAAAGAGCCGGCCCGTGGCGTTGGAAAACCCTTCCAACCCGCGCACGCAGGCCCACATCACATCGCGTTTCCAGATGCCCACTCCGGTCAGGATCAACAGCCCCACAAAGCCGACAAAGAACAGCTCGACCGAGCCGCCATAATAGATGAACCGCATGAGCGCCTGAGGGTCCGACCAGTTCAGCCACATTCCGGGGTTCAGCAGAGCGACAAAGAAATTATAGAACGCTTCGAGGATGTTGCCCGATACAAATTGGACAAAACCCCCGTCTTGGAATTTGTCGAGGCAGCTGAGCTTTGCGCCCTCAGCTGCACGGAAAAATCCCGAACATACCACGTCGTTTGCCATTGATGTCCCCCCTTGTTCATGCGCATGGCTTAATGCCTGCTGCATCATCGTAATCAGGTACTTGCCTGTTCCAGATGTGCATCAAGGGCCGCGCACGGCCCTTGATGATGTTACGTCAGATCGGCATTAGCCAGCGTTACGAACGCGCTCACGCTGTTCGACATAGAAGGCGTCGGACTTCGACAGCCATTCGGCCGAAGATGTCAGCGATTCTTCAAAGCTGGCACGGGTCCGTGCAAAGAGCTCATCGCCCATATTCTCATCCATGACTTCGGACGATGCCTTACCAAAGGCATCCCAGACGTCGTCAGAGAACTGCATTGTCTTCACACCCTGCTGTTGCAGACGGGACAGTGCCGCGCCGTTGTTGGCCAATGTCTGAGCCAGCTGAACATGGGTTGTCGCCATTGTGGAATATTCGATGATCTTCTGATGCGCTGGTGACAGGTCATTGAAGACATCTAGGTTGACCGCACAGGCAAGGCCGGAACCCGGCTCGTGGAAGCCCGCTGTGTAGTAGACTTTTGCAACTTCCTGGAAACCTGCGCGTTCGTCCGCGAACGGGCCGACCCACTCAAGACCGTCCAGAGCGCCCGAAGACAGCGCCTGATACAGCTCGCCACCTGGAATGTTCTGAACCGATGCACCGAGCTTGCCCAGAACCTTGCCACCAAGGCCCGGCATGCGGAACTTAAGGCCGTTGAAGTCAGCAGCGGAGTTGATTTCCTTGCGGAACCAGCCACCGGACTGGGAACCGGAGTTCCCCGCGAGGAAAGATTTCAGGTTGAAGACTTCGCCCAACTCGTTGTGCAGCTCATGGCCGCCACCGTGAAGGTACCAGTTTGTCAGCTCCTGTGCGGTGCCGCCAAACGGCACAGCCGTGTAATAGGCATAGGCCGGGTGCTGACCGATGAAGTAGTAATCGGCGGAGTGGTACATGTCGGCCTGACCGGAAGATACCGCGTCAAACACTTCAAATGCGCCAACCAGTTCGCCCGGTGCTTTTTTCTCGATAATCAGAGAGCCATCGGACATCTCGTTGACCATGTTATTGAGGTATGTGGCCGCGTCATCCAGAACCGCAAAGCCGCGGGGCCAGGATGTAACCATTGTCAGGGTGCGCTTGCCTTGCGCATATGCAGGTGCTGCCAGCGTTGTGGCGGCGGCGGCTGTACCGCCCAGTGCAGATGTCTTCAGAAATGAACGACGATCCATGTGTGTACTCCTCCCAAGTAGGATGCCCCCGAATTCGTGATAGGGGCCGTTTCAAGTGCTGGCACATTAGCCAACCCGTTCAGGATTAAAATACCTAGTACTACGTAGGCAGGCCCCTTAGTGGGTTTTTGGTCATATTTTCAGACCAAATCCGGACCTATTTGCGCGGCCCTCGCCTCTGTTAGCGCCAATATTTGCGACTCGCGCTTTGATTCGGGAGTGATTCGGCGTAACGCTCGTCCCATGCGACGTCGTTTGGCCCTTCTTGCACCAACTTACGGGCAAAAGCTGACCCTGCTGGCAGCGGTACCTTTGGTGCTGGCCGTGGCGGCCATTGCGGTTTTGGTGGCCCTGCAGGCCCGCGCGCTGGCAGAGCGTGAAATCACGACCCTTGAAACACAATTGATCGAGGCCAAGAAGGCAGAGCTGCGCAATTACGTGACGCAGGCCCGCAACGGGTTCTACTTTATCTACGGCAACGCGGCACCAAACGATGAAAACGCCAAGGCGCAGGTTGCACAGATCCTCTCTGCGATGATCTACGGCGATGACGGGCAGTTTTTTGTGTATGATTATGATGGCACGCAACTGGTCAGCCCGCGTCAGACCGACCGAATCAATCTGAATTGGTCCGGTCAGGTCGATAGCGATGGCACGCCGATCGTGGACCGGTTGATAAGTATCGCCCGCGACGGCGCGGGCTATCACAGTTACATGTGGCCCAAGCCCTCGACCGGAACAGAGGCGCGGATGATCACCTATGTCACGTCTTTTCCGTCCTGGCGGTGGGCGGTGGGAACGGGGGTCTTTATTGACGATGTGCTTGCCTCCATCGCCAGCGCCCGCGCGGATGTTGAGCGGCGCATTCAACGCACCTTTATCTACATCAGCGCCATCACCCTTACGGCGCTACTCGCGGTTTTTGGTAGCGGCATGCTCATCAATCTGCGCGAACGACGCCTTGCGGATGCCAAGCTCAAGAAGCTGACGCAGCGTGTACTGGATGCCCAGGAAGAGGAGCGCGGCCGCGTCGCGCGCGAACTGCATGACGGGATCAGCCAGATCCTTGTCGGGGTGCGCTATGCGCTGGACAATACCCGGCGCCGGTTGGAGCGTAACGACCCCAGGGCCAAAGCCCCCCTGAACAAGGGAATCGAAAGCCTTGGGGTGGCCATTTCCGAGGTCCGCCGGATCAGCCGCGACCTGCGCCCCGGCGTGCTGGACGATCTCGGCCTTGGCCCGGCGATCAAGACATTAGTGGAAGAATTTGAGGCTCGCACCGGGATTTCCTGTGTCTTTGAGACGGTTGTGTTCCGTAACCGCCTGGACAACGAAGCCAAGATCGCCCTTTACCGGATCGCCCAGGAAGCCTTGACCAATGTTGAGCGCCACGCCAAGGCGACGCAGGTCGAAATTGGTCTGCGCGGCCATCGCCGCGGCGCAACCCTGCGCATCAGCGATAACGGCAAGGGCATTCGTGACGATAAGGGGGCAACCGGGCTGGGTTTGCGCAACATGCAAGAGCGTATGGAACAACTTGGCGGGGTGCTCGACATCAGTCATGGACGTGGCATCGGTACCACCATTGAAGCCCGCGTGCCATTGAGCCATATGCTGCCCCCCGAAGATACCAACGCCGACACCAGGAAAGTAGCCGCCGAATGACCGCCGCCACCAAAGTCATGATTGTCGATGACCACCCGATGGTTGCCGAAGGCATCCAATCCATCCTTGAAAGCTATGACGACATCGTCGTCGTCGGGACGCTGGGCAACGGGCGCGACGCACTGGACCGGATGGAGACCCTGAACCCCGATGTCATCCTGATGGATCTGAACATGCCCGATCTGGGAGGGTTGACCGCAACCGAGATCATGCTGGAACAGCGGCCCGACACCCGCATTGTCATCCTGACCATGCATGACAATCCTGAGTATATCTCCTCGGCCATGAGCCACGGGGCGATGGGGTATTTGTTGAAAGATGTGCCCACCGATGAAATCAAACTGGCCATTGATACGGTGATGGCCGGAAAAACCTATTTGTGCACAGGTGCCCAAGGCTCGATCGCGCCCCGCACCGAAGGGGCGCGCGAGGCGTTGACTGAACGTGAACAGACAATCCTGCTTCAGCTGGCGTCCGGCAAATCAAACAAGGAAGTTGCGCGCACACTGGACATTTCGGTGCGCACGGTCGAGACGCACCGCAAGAACATCAAGCGCAAGCTGGGCATATCAAGCACCGCAGGTCTGACCCGATACGCGATGGAACATGGCGTGCTTCAAGGCACAGGCGTCCGTTTGTAGGGCCGTTCGGCTTTTTCCAACGCCCCCGAAATCCCTATGGTCCTGTGCTTAGAAACGTGACGTATAGCGAAACAACAGGGCTTCTTTGCCGGGGTTGTGGAACGTCAGCTTTGTGTCCAGCAGACTATCGAGCGAAATTGAGAGACGATCGTCGTTCCTGAGAATATGGCCGACCCCAATACTTGACCTGAACAATATGTCGTCTGCCTGTTTGCCGACATATGTACCTTGATGATAGCCGCCAACAGCGAAGCTGGCTTCAAAGAATATTCTGCGCGATCTGAGGGGACGGATGGCGTAGGTGCCAAAGCCAACAAAGTAATTGTCCGAATTGTCAAATTGCGCGGTCACCATTCATGACACATGCCCCCAGGAGCGTTCCAGGAATGGGTCGCTGTGATACTCGATGAGGCCGGCAAGTGCCTCATGTCGGTTTTCGTCGAAGAGATCAGACCCACCGACACCCAACGCCCATTCATCTGCCTGCGCCAATTGGGCGACAGTCAGAAGTGCATCCAGTATTTTTTCTACGTGTTTCGTATTTCGGATGACCTCCGTTCCGGACCAGGGACTAAAACGCCAGGCATTGGTTTTCTCCATGACAAACCTTACAGGAGTCAAATCATCCGAAAACCCCCTGGAGATTATCCGATAATTGCGCCGACAATACCCAAAACGTAAGAAAATGTCCAAAAGTGCTCCGTCAGAGACACTATTTTTGGGCTATTGGCTGTTGACGCCCCTCTTTTCCAATCATAATGTCCGCCCACGCAAAGAGGAGCCTCTGGGCATGACACCGCTAGTCGTCATCGTAGGACACACGCGCATGGGCCGGTAACGGTAGACCATACCCCAACCCATGCGCCCCCGACATCCTCGGGGGCTTTTTTATGCGAAACGAAAACAAACGCCTCACGGAGAGACCGATGAAACGCCAAATGACCGGAGCCAAAATGATCGTCCAAGCCTTGATTGACCAAGGTGTGGACACTGTGTTCGGATACCCCGGCGGCGCTGTCCTACCGATTTATGACGAGGTATTTCAGCAAAACTCGATCAAACATATTCTCGTACGCCACGAACAGGGGGCGGTACATGCCGCCGAAGGCTATGCGCGCTCCACCGGCAAACCCGGCGTGGCCCTTGTGACCTCGGGGCCTGGTGCCACCAATGCCGTGACCGGATTGACTGACGCGCTGATGGACTCCATCCCGATCATCGTTCTGACCGGCCAGGTGCCGACGTTCATGATCGGCTCTGACGCCTTTCAGGAGGCCGATACGGTTGGCATCACCCGTCCCTGCACCAAGCACAATTGGCTGGTCAAGGAAACTGACAAGCTGGCCGGTGTCCTGCACGAGGCATTTCATGTGGCGACCTCGGGCCGTCCCGGTCCGGTTCTGGTGGACATCCCCAAGGACGTGCAGTTTGCCACCGGCACCTACACGCCCAAGGCACCTTCGACTTCTCATTATCAGCCCCGATTGAAAGGGGATCTGGAAGAGATCACTGAATTGGTGGCCGCCATCGAAAAAGCCAAACGCCCGGTGTTCTATACGGGCGGCGGCGTGATCAATTCAGGGCCTGGAGCCAGCCAGCTTTTGCGCGAGTTGGTAGATGCCACGGGATTTCCAATCACATCAACCCTGATGGGGTTGGGCGCCTACCCCGCTTCCGGTGACAAATGGATCGGAATGCTGGGCATGCACGGGCTTTATGAAGCGAACATGGCGATGCACGGGTGCGATCTGATGATCAACATCGGCGCGCGCTTTGACGACCGCATCACCGGGGTGGTCGATATGTTCAGTCCCAAGTCCAAGAAGGCCCATATCGACATCGACGCCTCGTCGATCAACAAGGTAATCCGTGTGGACATTCCGATCCTTGGGGATGTGGGCCATGTGCTTGAAGATCTGTTGAAAATCTGGAAATCGCGCGGCCGCAAGACCAACCAGGAAGAGGTGGGCAAATGGTGGCAACAGATCACTGAATGGCGTGCCATCGATTGCCTCAAGTACACGCAAACCGGCAAGACCATCAAACCGCAATACGCGCTCGATCGGCTTGAGCAACTGACCAAGGACCATGATCGTTATATCTGTACCGAAGTGGGCCAGCACCAGATGTGGGCCGCGCAATACCTGGGCTTTGAGGATCCGAACCGCTGGATGACCTCCGGGGGTCTGGGCACCATGGGCTACGGTTTCCCGGCCTCCATCGGTGTGCAGATGGCCCATCCCGAAAGCCTTGTCATCAACGTCGCAGGCGAAGCATCGTGGTTGATGAACATGCAGGAGATGGGCACCGCCGTTCAATACAACCTGCCCGTCAAACAGTTCATCCTGAACAACGAACGCCTTGGTATGGTGCGTCAATGGCAGGAATTGCTGCATGGAGAGCGCTATTCGCAAAGCTGGTCAGAGGCCCTGCCCGACTTTGTTAAGCTGGCCGAAGCCTTTGGGGCGAAGGGCATCATCTGTTCCGACCCTGCCGATCTGGATGACGCTATCTTGGAAATGATAAACCACGATGGCCCGGTGATCTTTGATTGTCTGGTGGAAAAGCACGAGAACTGCTTTCCGATGATCCCGTCCGGCAAGGCACACAACGAGATGTTGCTGGGCGAGGCAGACACCCAGGGCGTGATCGACGCAAAGGGATCTGTTTTGGTGTGAACGTGGATTTCCCCACCTGGATGGTCAACCAACTGGACGCCGAAGCACAATTGCGCGGCGTCACCCGACAGGCCCTGATCAAGAACTGGCTTGCCGACAAACTGGAAGAAAGAGCAAAATAATGTCAGCCCTGAAAATCAAAAAAGGTGCCACTTCGCACTCCGCCTATAATCTGCGGCCCAACTTCTCTGATGTGATCGAACGTCACACGCTGGCTGTTCTGGTCGAAAACGAACCCGGTGTTCTGGCCCGTGTAATTGGTCTTTTTTCGGGACGCGGATACAACATCGACAGCCTGACAGTCGCCGAGGTCGATCACACCGGACATCTGAGCCGGATCACCATCGTCACTTCCGGCACGCCGCAAGTGATTGAACAGATCAAGGCACAACTGGGCCGGATCATTTCGGTTCATGAAGTGCACGACCTGACCGTTGAAGGGGCCAGCGTCGAACGTGAACTGGCGATGTTCAAGGTTTCCGGCAAGGGCGAGAACCGCGTCGAAGCCCTGCGGCTTGCTGACATTTTCCGCGCCAATGTCGTGGACAGCACGCTGGAAAGCTTTGTCTTTGAAATCACCGGCGCGCCGGAAAAAATCGACGCCTTTGCCGATCTGATGCGCCCGCTTGGCCTGATCGAAGTTGCCCGTACCGGGGTCGCCGCACTTCAACGCGGCGATTGATCGGCCCCGGACCGGCCCCACGCCATGCGGTCGGGCGGTCAGAACTGCCGCGCAGCCAATGCCAGATCACGCCGCGACGGTAGCCGCTTGGCGTGAAGTGGCACAACGTTTGAGCGCGGTGCCTGGCGCGCGGTGCCGCCCGACACCTCTGCGGTCTCGCGCAGGCTGCTTTGCAGGCCCGTACATGCGTTTTCCTGAATCAGCCGTGGATTTCGTGCCTTGCGGTAATTCTTTTCGACGCTGACGTCGAACAGAACCATGTCGCCCGCATTGAAGAGTGCATGATGATCTTCATCATCCGGGGCAGACGTATAATACGCCAAATCACCCTGATCTTCACACCAGAATACGGCTTTTTGGTCCGTTGGGTCGCTCCAAAGCACTACACCTATCATCATTGCCCGTTCCCTTTGTTGTCCCTCATCTATTGGTAGCAACTATTTGTGATTGGTACACATCCACAAAACTGCAACGTTGACGTGCATTTTGTGTCACCGGCCCTGCGACTTGCCCCTAAATAGCGTCAGTGTTGTTGCTGTTTGGCGTCAAATGTGCAGTATCGTTGGATAAAACCCAACGACATGTCCGCACCGATACAGGACGGACCAATAAAAGATGCTGCATGGCTCACTCACAACAAAACCCAGCACACCTGCGATCCATGTTCGGCGCGAACCTGCGTCATCTTGCGCAGAGCTATCCGTCGATTTCCGATCTCTCGCGGCAACTTGGCATCAACCGCACCCAGTTTAACCGCTACCTGTCCGGTGAAAGTTTCCCCCGGCCAGATGTTTTGGACCGGATTTGCCGGTTCTTCGGGGTGGACGCGCGGGTTCTGCTTGAACCAGTCAACCAGATCGGCAGCGCCCAGGATCCGATCAACAATCCCCTGTTGCGCGATTTTGTCGGCACGGGCGTCGGCCATGTGTCCGAGGACGCGTTTCCAAGCGGCTTTTACCGGTTCTCGCGCCGCAGCTTCATGGTGGAAAACCAGTTCTTCGTCGGCCTCGTCTTTGTCCTGCGAAATGGCGAAAACACCTTTGTGCGGGGCTACGAATCAAAGGACGCCATGCGCATTCAGAACCTGCCATTGAGTTCCGAAGCGCGGGAGTACCGCGGTATCGTCATGAAACAGGAAAGCGGAATCACCATCATCGCGTCGCGCAAGAACGCGATGACCTGTTCGTTCAACTATCTCAATCAAGTGGCGTCGTTCGACAACAATTTCTGGGTAGGCTACATCACCCGAACCGTCCCGGAGCGGGAGGATGGACTGCGCGCAACCCGGCTGGCATACGAATATCTGGGCAACCGTGTGGCCGACGCCCTGCCCGCTGCCCGCGCCTGCGGTTTTTACACGGCTGATGAGCTGCTGCCGTATCATCGTCGATTGCTGAAGCCCGAAATTCCGTTTTCCTGAATGCCGCGTAGGTCCAGACAGGATCAACCCGGCAATTCATGTCGCCCCTGATAAAATCGGGTCGCTGATGATAATCGCTGATCCCCGGCGGCTGGCTATGATGTCGTATCATCAGGAGAGCCCCCCATGGATCACGCACCCACCGATCTCAGCCGCGTTCGCCGTTCAATTGAGGCGGCAAATGGTTTGCCAAACGCACATTATGTCAATGCCGATGTCTTCCAAGAAGAACGACAGGCTGTGCTGTTCGATAATTGGGCCGGGTTGGCCGTCGCGGCGGACGTTCCGGAGATTGGCGATGCTGTGCCTGTCACGTTCCTGGGGATGCCCCTGTTGATTGTGCGCGACAGGCAGGCGCAGGTCCGTGTGTTCCAGAACATCTGCCGCCATCGGGGCATGATATTGGTTGATGCGCCCCGCAAGATCGAAGGGGCCATCCGCTGCCCCTACCATAGCTGGTGTTATTCGACCGATGGCCGGCTGGTCAGCACCCCGCATGTTGGCGGTCCCGGTCAGAACACCCATGAAGGCATC
Source organism: uncultured Sulfitobacter sp. (assembly GCA_963976125.1). Classification (GTDB taxonomy): domain Bacteria; phylum Pseudomonadota; class Alphaproteobacteria; order Rhodobacterales; family Rhodobacteraceae; genus Sulfitobacter. Next base: position 20,783 of record CAXBKL010000044.1, read on the forward strand.
GACCGCGCCCTGTTGGGTCTGATCGAAGTGCGCAGCCACATCTGGATGGACGTCATATTTGTCAACCTGTCCGGCACCGCAGCACCCTTTGAAGAGGTGAATGCCGATCTGATCGCGCGCTGGGCCGAATTTGACAAACCGCTCCATCACGGTGGCGCCGACAGCCGCTTTGAACTCACGGTGAACTGCAACTGGAAACTGGCGGTCGAAAACTACTGCGAAAGCTATCACCTGCCCTGGGTGCATCCGGGGTTGAACAGCTATTCCCGCCTCGAGGACCATTATCACATCGAGAACCGGGGGCAGTATTCCGGCCAGGGAACGGTTGTCTACCGACAACTCAAGGGCGAGGATGACAATGTCTTTCCCGATTTTGACGGAATTTCGGACAAATGGGACACCGCAGCGGAATATATCACCGTCTACCCCAATGTATTGCTGGGTGTGCACCGCGATCATACCTTTGCGATTGTCCTGGTCCCGGTAGCCCCGGACAAGACGGTTGAGCACGTTCACCTCTATTACGCGCAGCCCGACACCGACGCCCGGTTACGCACCAAAAACTCCCAGCAGTGGAAAGAGGTCTTTGTCGAAGACGTCTTTGTTGTGGAGGGCATGCAGCGGGGCCGTCATGCGCCCGCATTTGACGGCGGGCGGTTTTCGCCGGCCATGGATGGGCCGACGCATCTGTTTCATGACTGGATTGCCAGCCAGATGGAGCGCCACCGCGCGCCTGTGCAGGCCGCCGAGTGAGCGAGAGTCTTGACGACGCCTTGATTGCGGCACATACGGTCGGGGACAGCTATGGCCTTGTGGCGCTCTATCTGGAGGCGGCGAAGGGCACGGCCGACCCCGACAGGGAGGCGTTCTACCTCACCCATGCGCATATCTTCGCGCTGGAAACCGGGCACCCCGACGCCGCGCGCCTGCGCGAGATTCTGGTGGCGCAGGGGCGCGAAGCGCCGCTTTTGCCGCCTATTGCACCAAAGAGATAACAGGCGGCGGGCGGCGATCAGGCCAATTGGTCTCCGCATGCCACATCTGGGCAAACTGTAACAACCGGGCGTCCGCCCCCTTGGGACCGATAATTTGCAGCCCGGCAGGCAGACCATTTTCGCCAAACCCGATGGGGATATTGACCACCGGCAGGCCGATCAGTCCGGCCGGAATCACCACCTGCATCCAACGGTGATAGGTATCCATCGTGATGCCCGCGATCTCAGTGGGATGCGCCCATGACGCATCGAACGGCCACAGTTGTGCAGAAGGAAGCACCAGAACGTCAACATCGTTGAACAAGGCAGTGGTGGCGCGGAACCAATCCGAGCGCGCCGTACTTGCCGCCTGAATGTCGCGCCCGCTCATCGCCAGACCCCGTTCGGTTTCCCAAATTGCGGCCGGTTTGAGATGGTCATGCGCCTTGGGGTTCGCGTAAATTGCGCCCAGCACGTCGGCAAAGGTAAACGAGCGCAGTGTGGTCCAGCTGTTCCACATCCGCTCCGCGTCAAAAGGCGCAGGAAGATCATGGACAACGTGACCCATTTCACCCATTTGGCCCATTGCTACCCTGCTGATCTCAAGGATCCCCCGTTCAAACGGCAACGACCCGCCCCAATCGCCCAGCCATCCAACCCGCAAGCCCGCGCAGGGCCGATCGAGCAGGGGCAAAGTCGGCGCGGGGGAAACCCCGTGTGGCTGGCACGGATCCGCCCCGGTCATGGTGTCCAGAAGGGCCGACAGATCGCGGGGGCACCGCGCCATTGGTCCCGAGGTCGACAATTGATGTATGAACAGGTCGCCCGTCGGCTCGGACGGGACCGTTCCCCAGCTTGGCCGCATCCCATAGACATTGTTCCAGCCCGCCGGATTGCGGAGCGATCCCATCATGTCAGAGCCGTCGGCCACGCTCAGCATACGGGCGGCAAGGGCTGCGGCGGCGCCACCGGATGATCCGCCTGCGGATTTTCCCAGGTCATAAGGGTTATGTGTTGTGCCATGCACCGGATTGAACGTGTGACTGCCCAAACCGAACTCGGGCGTATTGGTCTTGCCGATAATCAACGCCCCGGCGGCCCGCAATCGGGCCACCACAAGGTCATCCGATGCCGCAACCTGCCCGGCAAAAAGCGGCGATCCCATAGAGGTCGGCAGGCCCTTCGCGTTTGCCAAATCCTTGATTGCGATGGGGATACCATGCAACCATCCGCTGCGCGGGGTCGCGTCTGCGGCACGCGCCTCGGCAATCAGGTCATCGCCATCCCGCAACGATACAATGGCATTCACCTCGCTGTTCACGGCGTCGATCCGGTCAAGCGTGGCCTGCATCAATTCACTGGCACTCAAGGTGCCGCGCTCGATTGCCTGCGACTGGGCAAGCGCTGTCATATTCAAAAAATCCATGCGCCAACATGACCAATTCGGACCGACAGGCGCAAGGGCACTTCTCGGTCCTGACGTCAAATACTGCGGCGGGCAAGGGCTTGCCCTGCCCGGCCGCGCCGGGGTCAGATTAGTCGCTCTGCGCCTCGGCCCGGCTTTTGCCGCTGACGGCCAATGCCAGTGTCGCGCCCATCAGCCCATCCAGATCACCGTCCAGAACGCCCTTGGTGTCAGAGGTTTCATAGTTGGTGCGCAGATCCTTGACCATCTGGTAAGGTTGCAGGACATAGGACCGGATCTGGTTCCCCCAGCCCGCATCGCCCTTGTTCTCGTGCATCTCGTTGACTGCCGCATTCCGGCGGTCCAACTCCATCTGATACAGACGGCTCTTGAGCGCCTTCATCGCAATATCCCGGTTCTGGTGCTGGGATTTTTCGGATGAGGTCACGACGATGTTTGTCGGAATGTGGGTGATACGCACGGCGGAATCGGTGGTGTTGACGTGCTGGCCCCCGGCGCCGGAGGACCGGTAGGTGTCGATGCGAATGTCAGAAGGGTTCACTTCGACTTCGATGTTGTCATCCACCACCGGATAAACACCCACGGAGGTAAAGGACGTGTGCCGCTTGGCGGCTGAATCAAACGGGCTGATCCGTACCAGCCGATGCACGCCGCTTTCCGACTTCATCCAGCCATAGGCGTTTGCGCCACTGATCTTGTAGGTGGCGGATTTGATGCCTGCTTCTTCGCCTGCACTTTCCGACTGCAACTCGACCTTGTAGCCTTTCTTCTCGGCCCATCGCACATACATCCGCGCCAGCATCGCAGCCCAGTCGCAGCTTTCCGTGCCGCCGGCACCGGAATTGATTTCCAGAAAGGTGTCGTTGCCATCGGCTTCACCATCAAGCAGCGCCTCAAGTTCCTTTTGCGCGGCCTTTTCGGCCAGGGATTTCAACGCGGCTTCTGCTTCGGCGACAACCTCGTCGTCCTCTTCCATCTCGCCCAGTTCGATCAATTCGACGTTGTCGTTCAGCTCTTGCCTGATCCCCTCATAGGTCGCTATGGCATCAACCAGCATCTGACGGTCCCGCATCAGCTTCTGCGCGGCCTCCGGGTCATCCCACAGGTTCGGGTCTTCGACACGGGCGTTGAATTCTTCCAGCCGATGCTGCGCCGTCTCGACGTTCAGGCGCTGCGCAAGCAGTTCCAGCGACTTGCCGATCTGGTCCGCGGTATTTTGTGCTTCTGCGCGCATGCTGGTTGCCCCTATCTGATTGAGACATCAGATAAACCAGCCCCACGGCAACAACAAGCCGTAGGCTGGGTTTTCAACCCGCCGCCGCACCTCTTAATAAAGCCCGCCGGAGGACAACGTACCGAAACTTGCCTTTGGCCCCACAACCGCCTTCTTGCCGGTCGAGGTCGTTACCTGACGCGATGTGCGCCCGACTTCCTCAAACAATGGCAGATCGGCACCCATGGCAAAGCCGCCATCGAACATGATGCCAAATATCGGCTCTTCGCCTTCGCGGAAACATTCCGCCACAACATTTGGGCCGGAAGCTTCTTCGCTCAGCCGCGCACCGGTGAAACGGTCAATGTTGATGAAGTTGCAGGCCGGCGGCACGGTGAAATCGCCGCCCCCGAATTTCTTGACCGCCTGTGACATAAACCGCTGAAACACCGGGCCGCACATGCCGCCACCCGACGCGCCGCGCCCCATGGACCGGGGCTGGTCAAAACCGATATAACACCCCGCCACGATGTTGGACGTAAAGCCAATGAACCAGACGTCCTTGGAATCGTTTGTGGTGCCGGTCTTGCCTGCCGTCGGCACACCAAGGTCCACCGCCTTGCGTGCGGTCCCCCGTTCCACCACACCACGCATCATTGAGGTCAACTGATAGGCTGTCACCGGATCCATCACCCGCTCGCGGTTGGAAATCACCCGCGGGGCGACGCCTGGCGCGAGGCTGGCAACCTGACAATCGTTGCAAATGCGTTCATCGTGTTTGTAGACCGTGCGGCCATAGCGGTCCTGCACCCGGTCCACCAGCGTCGGCTGCACCCGCTCACCCCCATTGGCAAACATCGCATAGGCGCTGACCATCTGATAAAGCGTGGTTTCCTGCGACCCCAGCGCATTGGCCAGCACCGGGGCAAGATCGTCATAGACCCCAAAGCGTTCCGCGTAACTGCCTACGGTCTGCATGCCCACTTCCTGCGCCAATCGAACGGTCATCAGGTTTCGGGACTGTTCGATCCCGGTGCGCAGTGGTGTCGGTCCATAAAATTTGTTGGATGCGTTCTTGGGCCGCCAAACCCCCTGGGGCGTGTTGATCTCAATCGGGGCATCCACGACGATTGTCGCCGGACTGTACCCGCTGTCGAGCGCCGAGGCATAGACAAATGGCTTAAAGCTTGACCCCGGCTGTCGTTTGGCCTGGGTCGCGCGGTTGAACACACTCGCCTGATAGGAAAACCCACCCTGCATCGCGATCACCCGACCGGTGTCCACATCCATTGCAACAAAGGCGCCCTGAACCTCGGGGACTTGCCGCAGGGTCCAGCGAATAAAGCTGCCATCCGCATCGGCGGTCATCCGGCGCACCAGCACCACATCGCCAACATTCAACAGATCGCCTGCAACCCGCGCCTTGCGGCCCAGCGAGCCGTCCTCGCGCAGTTTACGCGCCCACTGCACATCCTTGGCTGGAATGAAATGGCCAGCGGCGTTGTCCTCGACCCCTTCGATGCCGATGCGCGCATCGCGCTCACCTATGTCCAGCACCACCGCCGGATACCATTGGTTTTCCAGATCAATGTCACGCGGCACAGGGCTCTCGGCCAGGGCCTCGCGCCAACGTGTCTCGGTGGTCAACGCCTCTGACGGAAGGGTCTGGCCGGTGCCGCGCCAGACGCCACGGCCCCGGTCATATTGTTCAAGCTGAAGCCGCAGGGAATTGGCCGCAAGGGGCTGCATTTCATTGTCGATGGTCGCCCGCACCGTCAGGCCCCCGGTGAAAAACTCGCCTTCACCAAAGTTCTCGGACAATTGTCTACGGATTTCATCGGTGAAATAGTCACGCGGCGGCAACTCCGCCTTGAAGCTTTCGAAATCGCCGTTCTGGACCGACCGCAGCGGCAGCTCCATTTCCGAGGTATAGACCGCCTGAGAGATGTAGCCATTCTCGAACATCTCCCGAAGCACAAAATTGCGCCGCGACAACAGCCGATCCTTGCGCCGGACCGGGTGGAAATCGGACGGCGCCTTGGGAAGCGAGGCAAGGAAAGCCGCCTCATGCGGGGCCAACGCATCAAGGGTCTTGTTGAAATAGGTCTGGGAGGCGGCGGCGACGCCATAGGAATTCTGACCCAGGAAAATTTCGTTGAGATAAAGCTCGAGGATCTTTTCCTTGTTCAACGTCTCTTCCAGACGGGCGGCCAGAATGATCTCCTTGATCTTGCGCTCGGCCCGCCGGTCGCCGGACAACAGAAAATTCTTCATCACCTGCTGCGTGATCGTCGAGGCACCCCGGACATCGCGCCCGCGCGTGCGCACCGCATCAATGGCGGCCGCCCCAATACCACGCAGATCGTACCCCTCGTGGGTGTAAAAATTCTTGTCCTCCGCAGAGATGAACGCCTGTTTGATAAGCGGCGGGATCGTATCGGCAGGGGCAAAAAGCCGCCGTTCCTTTGCAAATTCGTCAATCAACCGCCCCTGACCGGAATAGATCCGGCTGATTGTGGGGGGGGTATATTGGGCAAGGCTCTCGTGGCTTGGCAGATCACGGCCATACATCCAGAAGACCGCACCGATGGACAGGGCGACCATTGCGACGCCCATGGTCAGGGTGGTAAAGATACCGCCCAGAAAAGACAGAAAAAATCGGAACACGTCAGGCAGACCTTTGCACGTTCAGGGTGTCATGTGGGTTATATAAGCCGAAGCCGTCGAGGTCAAAAGGCCGGGTATCTCGCATTCGGCCATTCCTTGCCATAGATCCCGGTGTCGTTGCCGCACCAGCGGTGCGCGGGCCGCGTCAATGTCGCACCAGCGGTGCGCGGGCTGCGTCAATGTCGCACCAGCGGTGC